>JAUVNM010000163.1 GCA_030599705.1 Gammaproteobacteria bacterium | reverse complement strand
TTCGCGGTGACGATGGGATCGAGCGTGATGGCGGCGAAGATGAGCTCATCGGCCGCGATCAGGCTGAACGCGACGCGGGTATCGGAGATAACAGGGTTGACGCGAGCGATGTGGACGATACTTTGCGAGCGGTACAGGGCCTCGCGCAGCCGGGTTGGACCGAAGATCTTGCCGCTGTAGTTTTCCGGGCGCCAGGTCGCCTCCAGCGCATCGTCATCGAACACCACCGGGGCATCATTGATTATGCTTGCCACCGTATAACCGGCCTCCAGTGCCGATGAGTAGATGACCGGCTTGAAGCTCGACCCGGGCTGGCGTTTGGCCTGAATGACCCGGTTGAACTTGCTGCGGCTGAAATCAAACCCACCCGTCAGCGCAATCACGGCACCGTCTTCCGGCCGCAAGGATACCAGCGCCCCCTGCACCGCGGGTTCCTGGGCCAGCCACCAGTCGCCATCATCACGTTCCTCTACCCGGACAATGTCACCGGCGGCAACTACATCAGCGGCCTGCTTCGGCTTCTTGCCCAGGTGATTGACGCTTTTGTACGGACGCGCCCAGGAAAGCCCGTCCCAGTCGATGGTGACCTGCTCATCACTGCGCAGCAACACCTGCACGGACTGGTCCTCCACGGCAATGACGAGGCCCGGCACAAGACCGCCAGCGGAACGATACTCCGCCAGCAGCTGCGGCCAGGCATCGACGGCATGCTCCGCCAGGCTAATGCGCGCGAGCGGACCGCGGTAACCGTGCCGGCGGCTGTAGTCCAGCAGGGCGTGGCGCAGCGCCCGGTTGGCGTCCTGCTGGCGTTCCGGCTGCAGCGTGGTCACCACTTCCAGACCGGAGGTGTAGGCTGCAGGGCCATACTGCCGGACCATTTCTTTACGTACCATTTCGGCGACGTAGGGTGCACGGGCCTCGATCTGGACCGTGTGCAGCTCCGCACCATCGGCTTCAACAAGCGCGTCCCGATAGGTCGCATCATCTATATAGTCGAGGCCACGCATGCGGCCGAGAATATAGTTGCGCCGCGCCACAGCCGCACCGGGATTGTTGATCGGGTTGACGCGCGAGGGCGCCTTGGGCAGGGCGGCGATCATCGCCATGCGGGCAACCGACAGTTCATCGATCCCGGTCCCGTAGTAGACACGTGCGGCTGCTTCGACACCGTAGGCCCGATTACCCAGGAAGATCTTGTTCAGGTACAGTTCGAGAATTTCATCCTTGGTCAGTTCACTCTCGATCTTGAAGGCCAGCATGATTTCAGTGAGCTTGCGCAGGTAGGTTTTTTCCCGGGTCAGAAAAAAATTGCGCGCCACCTGCATGGTGATGGTACTGCCGCCCTGGCGTTTCTCGCCGGTGCGCGCCAGTTCCAGGGCCGCGCGCAGCAGCCCCAGAAAATCCACCCCGGGATGCTCGAAAAACCGGTCGTCCTCCGCCGCGAGAAATGCCTGCACCAACTGTGGCGGCACCGACTCGATCACTATCGGGTTACGGCGTTTTTCCCCGAATTCCGCCAACAGTTTGTGGTCCCGGGTATAGACACGCAACGGCACCTGCAACTGGACCTGACGCAACACCTCGACCGAGGGCAGGTCCGGCACAATTTTGACGTACAGGACAATGGCCAGCAGGGACAGGACAACGAAGCCGGTCAGAAGCGCCGACAAGAGCAACCGCCCTAACGGATTAAAATTCATAATCAGAGCCTGAAAATTTGTGACAGGGTTCAAAAAACGGAATAGCAACGCAGAATAAAACTGCAAATTACTGCACACCGGTAAAGATTTTACTCAACAATACCGGAAATCATCCGATAACTAACATCATAATATCAGCGACGGGTTCGACATGGTTGACAAACAGTTGGCAATACCATCTAATGCCCCGAGCTACCTATGCTGTCCAACATTGGGTAATTAAAGGAAAACTTGTGCCGCTTGCGCAATTATTTAAACGGACGACGCCACCACTGATTGGCCTGGACATCAGTTCCACAGTGGTAAAACTGCTGGAACTAAGCAAAAGTGGCTTACGCTACCGCGTCGAAAGCTACGCGGTCGAACCTCTCCCCCCCAATTCCGTCGTCGAGAAAAATATCACGGATATTGAAGCGGTTGGCGAAGCTATCCGGCGCGCGGTAAAACGCTCCGGCACGCGGTCCCGCCACGCTGCCGTGGCCGTGGCCGGATCCTCGGTCATTACCAAGACCATCCCGATGCCGGCCGGTCTCTCCGATGACGATATGGAGAGCCAGATCGAATTCGAGGCAGACCAGTATATTCCGTATCCGCTCGATGAGGTCAATCTCGATTTCGAGGTAGTTGGACCCTCGGAAAAAAATCCCGATACGGTCGACGTGCTGCTGGCGGCCTGCCGCAGCGAAAACGTCGATATGCGCAGCGCCGCAGTGGAAACCGGCGGCCTCAGCACCCAAGTCATGGATGTCGAATCATTCGCCAGCGAAAACACCTTCGCACTGCTGGCAGAACAGCTCCCGAACAACGGGGTGGAAAAAACCATCGCAGTCATCGACATTGGCGCCACCATGACAACGCTGAATGTCATGGATGATCTAAAGAGTATCTATACCCGTGACACAGTATTCGGTGGCAAGCAACTGACCGAGGAAATCATGCGCCGTTATGGTCTCTCCTTTGAAGAGGCCGGTATGGCGAAACGCCAGGGTGGTCTGCCCGAGGACTATGTCACGGATGTGCTGGAACCGTTCAAGGAAGCCATGGCCCAGCAAGCCAGCCGTTCACTGCAGTTCTTTTATTCTTCCAGCCCGCACAGCAAGGTAGACCACGTCGTGCTGGCCGGTGGCAGCGCCTCCATCACTGGCATTGATGAACTGATCCAGGAACGGCTGGGTGTAGAAACCAGTATCGCCAACCCGTTCGCTTCCATGTCCCTGTCTGCGCGCGTCAAACCGCAAATACTCAGCAACGACGCACCGGCACTGCTGATTGCCTGCGGACTTGCCTTGAGGAGCTTCGACTAACATGGCAAAGATCAATCTGCTTCCGTGGCGCGAGGAGCTGCGCAATCAGAAACAGCAGGAATTCGTCTTCATGGCGGGTGGCGCGACAGTCATTGCCGCCCTGATCGTGTTACTGGCGCATCTGCACGTGGACGGCATGATCTCCAGCCAGAACCAGCGCAATTCTTTCCTGGAAGGAGAGATTAAAATCCTAGACACGCGTATCGGGCGCATCAGGGAACTGGAGAAATCCAAGGCAGATCTGCTGGCGCGCATGAACGTCATTCAGGAGCTGCAGCGCAGCCGCCCGCAAAGTGTACATCTCATGGATGAAATTGTTCATACCCTGCCGGATGGCGTCTACCTCAACAAGCTCACCCAGAAGGGCAAGAAACTGTCAATGAACGGTGTGGCCCAGTCGAATGCCCGAGTGTCGGACTACATGCGCAATATCGACAAATCCGACTGGATGGCAGACCCGAGTCTCGACCAGATCAAGACAACCGAGGAAAACCGGCGCCGGCTTGCCAACTTCCAGCTGCAGGGCAAGCAGAAAACAGGCACACCGCAAGCGGATGACAGTGCGCCGGATAAGGAAGGATCATGAACCTCGATCTCAACGAACTGGATCTGACCAATATCGGGCGCTGGCCGGCCGTGGCGCGCGCCGCGGTGATCGTCACCATCATGGGCGGCGTGATATTCCTCGGCTACTGGTTTCACACCAAGGACCAGCTGCTGCAACTGGAGAAGGTCGAGCAGCACGAACTGGATCTGAAGGTCATATTCGAGAAAAAGGCCGAGCAGGCTACCAACCTGGAGGCCTACGAACAGCAGCTCGAAGATATGCGTGAGTCATTCGGGGCCATGCTGCGCCAGCTGCCGAACAAGACCGAGGTCGCCGACCTGCTGGTGGACGTTTCCCAGACCGGGCTGGCCAGCGGACTCGAGTTCGAGCTGTTCAAACCACAGGCCGAACTGCCGCGTGAGTTCTATGCCGAGCTGCCGATCAACATCCAGGTCATCGGCAGGTACCACGAATTCGGGGACTTTATCAGCGGTGTCGCGGCGCTGCCGCGCATCGTCACAGTCCATGATGTCAATATTTCGCCGCGCGAACAGGACGGCAGCCTGCTGGTCATGAACCTGACTGCCAAGACCTACCGTTACCTCGAAGAAGATGAACGGTCACAAGAGGAGGGGCAGTAGCAATGAAAACCTCCGGCAACCAGCTGAAAAACTGGATCGTAGCGCTGTCGCTGGCCGGCATGCTCACGGCATGCGCGGATGATCCAACCGCGGATCTCGAAAGCTACGTCGAGGAAGTCAAGAGCCAGCAGAAATCCAGGATCGAGCCCCTACCGGAGTTTGAACCGTTCGACTCGTATGAATATGCCGCCGGTGAACTACGCGATCCGTTTACCCCCCCGGTGTTCTCGCATGCACCGGCCACCATAGCACTGGCCGCCAGTAGCAGCGGTATAACGCCGGACTTTGACCGCCCGACCGAACCGCTGGAAGAATACCCGCTCGACAGCCTGCGCATGGTCGGCACCCTGGAACAACACGAAGATGCATGGGCACTGGTTCTGGATACCGATGACACCATCCATCGCGTACAGGGCGGTAACTACCTGGGCCAGAATCACGGGAAAATTATCCGGGTAACGGAATTTGAAGTTGAACTTACGGAAATCATTCCTGATGGACTCGGAGGCTGGATGGAACGCCAGGCTTCCATAGCAATCAGCGAATAATCCCACGGGGGAACGCAATGAACACACTATGCTCTCATCGACCACTGGTACGCACATTCATGCTCTGCAGGGCCATGCACAGGCTGGCATCCAGTAACCTGAAAGCACTGCTGATGACTGGCGCCCTGTTGCTGGGTGGTGGTCTGTCTGCCATCCATGCCGCGGAAGCAGAAACGGACAATGCACTGAAGGCGGTTGAATTCTCCAGTCTCCCCGGCAACAAGGCCCAGATTGTCCTTACCCTGGAAAAACCGGCCAACACACCCCTGAGCTTCACCATCGACAACCCGGC
>JAUVNM010000234.1 GCA_030599705.1 Gammaproteobacteria bacterium | reverse complement strand
CCGGCCGGCCATGCCGGCGAGAATGGTAAAGCTGTCCGGCTGGTCCATGATCAGCGTGACCGGGTAGGTGCGTGTGGTCAGCGAGGCCTCCTTGCCGACCTCGAAGACCTCGGCCGGGACCGGATGTTGCGGAAAGGCATCAAAAGTCACCGTGATGCCCGTGACATTCGGCAGGCTGGAAATTGCGCTCTCGGGAACATTCACCACCACCTCGATGCGTGAATTATCGAGCAGGCGCACGACTTTCTCCTTGGCGCGCACGTTCTGGAAATTATCGACGTACTTCGCGGTGACCGTGCCCTCGAATGGTGCTTTCAGATGGGTGTAGCCGAGTTCGTCCCTGGCGGCATCCAGTGATGCCTTGTGAGAGTTGATCTCGGCAACCGATTCATCGCGGGCCGCCAGCTTGTCCTCGACCGCGGTCTTGCTGGTTGCGCCCGGTTCTTCCTTGAAGATATTCTGTTCGCGCTGGTAATCGGACTGGGCGCGCCGGGCCGTGGCACGTGCACGCTCCAGTTTGCTGTTGGCATCATTGACCCTGACCTCGTAGTCGCGCGGATCCAGCCGTGCAATCAACTCGCCTGTTTTGAATGATTGCCCGATCAGGTCATTCGCCAGTTCGAGTAACTGGCCGGCCACCCGGAAGCCCAGGTCGACCTCGTTGTGGGCCCTGGCGCGTCCCGGGTAGGAGCGGGTCAGGCGTTCTCCCGGGTCGAGTACCTGGAAGGCCTTCACGGGCCGGACGGCTTCCGGCGCCTCCGGCGGTTCACCGGAACAGCCGGTGACCAGCAGAAAGCCCAACAGGGTGGGTATGATCAGAAATCTGGATATGGAATTCATGGTACTCCCCGCTCTCCATCCGGCCAGTAATAATACAGCGGTATTGGTGTCAGAGCACATTATTCGCGCATTTAGGGAGCCTCTGAATATCCTGTATCGTCATCCCGGCGCATGCCGGGATCCAGGGTTTTCAATACCGTGGATGCCGGCCTTCGCCGGCATGACGAAGTAATCAGCCTGCCGCGCGCCGTTTCCGGCGTGCGGGTTTTGGGTTCAGGACATTCTTGAGAAACTGGCCGGTATAGGAGTCGGCGTTCTGCGCGACGTCCTGCGGCGTCCCGGTGGCGATGATCTCCCCGCCACGGATGCCGCCTTCCGGTCCCAGGTCGATAATCCAGTCGGCGGTCTTGATGACATCGAGGTTGTGCTCGATGACGATGATGGTATTGCCGTGGTCGCGCAGGCGGTGCAGCACCGTGAGCAACTGCGCGATGTCATGGAAATGCAGGCCGGTGGTGGGTTCGTCGAGAATGTACAGCGTCTTGCCGGTGTCGCGCTTGGAGAGTTCGCGCGCCAGCTTCACCCGTTGCGCCTCGCCACCGGACAGGGTGGTCGCGTTCTGCCCGAGTTTTATATACGTCAGGCCGACATCGATCAGCGTCTGCAGCTTGCGCGCGACTACCGGGATGGCGCTGAAGAACGGCGCGGCGTCCTCGACCGTCATCTCCAGCACCTCGTGAATGTTCCTGCCCTTGTAACGGATATCCAGCGTCTCCCGGTTATAGCGCTTGCCCTTGCAGACGTCGCAGGGCACGTAGATGTCCGGCAGGAAATGCATCTCGACCTTGATGACACCATCGCCCTGGCAGGCCTCGCAGCGGCCGCCCTTGACGTTGAAGCTGAAGCGGCCGGGCTTGTAACCGCGCGAGCGCGCCTCCTGGGTGGCGGCAAACAGTTCGCGGATCGGGGTGAACAGGCCGGTGTAGGTGGCCGGGTTGGAGCGCGGCGTGCGCCCGATGGGACTCTGGTCGATGTCCACCACCTTGTCGAAGTGTTCCAGTCCGGTAATGTCCTCGCAGGGGGCGCCGGACTCCGATGCCTTGTTGAGTACCTGCGCCGTGCGCCGGTACAGGGTGTCGTTGATCAGGGTCGACTTGCCGGAGCCGGACACACCGGTGATGCAGGTCATCAGGCCGACCGGGATTTCCGCGGTCACCGACTGCAGGTTGTTGCCGCTGGCGCCCTCGATGACCAGCATCCGTTGCAGGTCCACCGGGCAGGTGCGTTCGGGAATAGCGATGGACTGGCGCCCGGAGAGATATTGCCCGGTCAGCGAATGGCCGTCCGCAATAATCTCCTCGGGGGTGCCCTCGGAGACGATCCGGCCGCCGTGCACCCCGGCGCCGGGCCCGATGTCGACGACATGGTCACCGCTGCGAATGGCCTCCTCGTCATGCTCGATGACAATGACGGTATTGCCGAGGTCGCGCAGGTGTGTGAGGGTGTGCAGCAGGCGCTGGTTGTCGCGCTGGTGCAGACCGATGGAGGGTTCGTCGAGTACGTACATGACACCGACCAGTCCGGCACCGATCTGGCTGGCGAGGCGGATGCGCTGCGCCTCACCGCCGGACAGGGTTTCGGCGCTGCGGTCCAGCGACAGGTAATCGAGCCCGACGTTGACAAGAAAATCCAGTCGCTGGTTGATCTCCTTGAGGATCTTGTCGGCGATCGCGCCGCGCCGGCCCGTGAGGTGCAGTCCACCGAACAGTTCCTGGCTGCTGCCAACCGGCAGGGCGGTGATCGCGGGCAGCGCCTTGCCGGCGACCGTTACGTGGCGGGCGGCCTCGTTGAGGCGCGCACCGCCGCAGTCCGGGCACGGTTGGGTACTGAGGTAACGCGCCAGTTCCTCGCGCACCACGTTGGATTCCGTCTCGCGGTAGCGCCGTTGCATGTTGGTGAGGATGCCCTCGAACGGGTGCTTGCGCTCCACCGCGCCACGGCGTTCGTTGAGATACTGGAAACAGATTACTTCCCCCTTGCTGCCGTGCAGGATGATGTCCTGGATGTTCTCGGGCAGTTCATTGAACGGGGTTTCGATATCGAAGCCGTAGTGTTCCGCGAGGGCGGTGATCAACTGGAAATAATAGGCGTTGCGCCGGTCCCAGCCGCGCACGGCGCCGCCGGCGAGACTGAGTTCCGGGTGTGCGACCACGCGCTCCGGATCAAAGAACTGGCGCACACCCAGCCCGTCGCATTTCGGGCAGGCGCCGACCGGGTTGTTGAAGGAAAACAGCCGTGGTTCCAGCTCGGCCAGCGAGTAGCCGCATTCGGGGCAGGCAAACCGGGCGGAGAACACCGGTTCCTCGCGGTCGCGCTGGTCCATCCAGGCAATGCGCGCCAGACCGTCCGACAGCGCGAGCGCGGTTTCAAAGGATTCGGCCAGCCGTTGCTGGATATCCGGGCGCACCTTGAAGCGGTCGACGACCGCCTCGATGACATGCTTGCGGCGCAGGTCGAGCTTCGGTGGCGCATCGAGCTCGAAGACTTCGCCGTCGATGCGCGCGCGTACGAAGCCCTGTGCACGCAGTTCTTCCAGCACCTGCAGGTGCTCGCCCTTGCGCGACTCGACCACGGGGGCGAGCAGTATCAGGCGGCTGCCTTCCGGCAGGGCAAGGACGTGGTCGACCATCTGGCTGACGGTCTGTGCCTCGAGCACCGTGCCGTGCTCCGGGCAGTGCGGAATGCCGGTGCGCGCAAACAGCAGGCGCAGGTAGTCGTAGATCTCGGTGATGGTGCCGACCGTGGAGCGCGGGTTGTGCGACGTGGATTTCTGCTCGATGGCGATTGCCGGGGACAGCCCCTCGATATGATCGACATCCGGTTTCTCCATGATCGACAGGAACTGGCGCGCGTAGGCCGACAGGGACTCGACATAACGGCGCTGGCCCTCGGCATAGATGGTGTCGAAGGCGAGCGAGGATTTCCCGGAGCCGGACAGCCCGGTAATGATGATCAACTTGTCCCGGGGCAGGTCCAGGTCAATGTTTTGCAGGTTGTGGGTGCGCGCACCCCGGATTCTGATGGTGTCCATGTGGCAGCTGTTTTATACAAACGTGGAAAGATCAACCTGT
>JAUVNM010000144.1 GCA_030599705.1 Gammaproteobacteria bacterium | reverse complement strand
GTTACTGGATCCCGGCCTTCGCCGGGATGACGGGAAAGCAATGGATCAAATGTTCCTTGACGGGCACATTTGCCAAATAACTGACGGTTTGGCGTGCAATACGGGTCCCGGTACCTAGGCAGGAAATGGGCGCTGTGCTACCATCGCCGCGGCTTTTCTGGTGCTTGCCAGAGCGAGAAACAGGCAGATGACGCCATGATCCGGCAACGTACGCTCAAAAATATCATCCGTGCAACGGGTGTTGGCCTGCACACGGGCGAGAAGATCTATCTCACCCTGCGACCGGCCCCCGTGAATACCGGCATTGTGTTTTGCCGGGTTGATCTCGATCCTCCGGTCCAGATCAAGGCCTGTATCGAAAACGTGGGTGACACGAGTCTGTCCACGGTTCTGGTCAGCGGCGCGGTCCGTATTTCGACGATCGAGCATTTACTGTCTGCGCTGGCAGGGCTGGGGATTGATAACGCATTTGTGGATTTGAGTGCGCCGGAAGTACCCATCATGGATGGCAGCGCCGGGCCGTTTGTGTTCCTGATCCAGTCAGCGGGTATTGAAGAGCAGGATGCATCCAAGCGGTTTATCCGGATCAGGCGGCCTTTACAGGTCGAGGAAGGTGACAAGGTCGCGCGGTTTGAACCGTTCGACGGGTTCAAGGTCGGTTTTACCATCGAGTTTGATCACCCGGTATTCAAGTCGGATATCCAGCATTCAGAGATCGATTTTTCGGCAACCTCGTTTGTAAAAGAGGTCAGCCGGGCACGCACCTTCGGCTTCATGAGCGAGATAGAGCAGCTGCATGAACGTGAGCTGGCACTGGGCGGCAGCATTGACAATGCCGTCGTCATGGATGATTACCGGGTGCTGAACGAAGACGGTCTGCGCTACCGTGACGAGTTTGTGAAACACAAGATCCTTGATGTGATTGGTGATCTCTACCTGCTCGGCCATGGCCTGATCGGTGCTTTCAGTGGCTACAAGTCAGGGCATGAGTTGAACAACAAGCTGTTGCGTACCCTGGTAGCAGACGAGTCAGCCTGGGAACGCGTCACCTTTGACGATGTCAGTGACGTCCCGATGACGTTCAGCCGGCCGGTTCTGGTCAACTGATCCTGCCCCGGTCAGGACTGACCGGGAGCAGTGTGGTGACTTGCGAGTCTCAGCAATGCCGCTTTCAGTCCGGGGTCAGTGACTTCCCGGGCGGCCTGTTTCAGGGCGTGGGACTGCTTCCTGGAAACC
The DNA here is from genome assembly GCA_030599705.1 of Gammaproteobacteria bacterium. Taxonomy (GTDB): domain Bacteria; phylum Pseudomonadota; class Gammaproteobacteria; order UBA9214; family UBA9214; genus SZUA-186. The sequence continues at coordinate 4,158 of JAUVNM010000144.1, read as the reverse complement.
GGGGTGTGCCGGTTGGCGGGCCTGGTGGTATACCGGCTTTCCGGGGGACGTACGCGCACACGAACTGTGCGCAGGTTCACAGTTCTGGATTTTGATAATTGTTTAACTAGTTGAGTGGCCTGGAAACGCAGCCGGGCCGCCCATACCGGTGAATCGGCAGCCAGCACCAGCGTGTCATCCCGGATCGACAGGATGCGGCAGTGATTGTTGAGTGGTGGCGGGAGCAGCTGGTGCAGTTCGGCATCCAGTTGTCCGAGTGCCCGGGCACGGGACATCAGGCGTGCCACCGCGCTGTTGCCGAGCACGGTGTTAATACGTAATGGTTTATTTGAACGCATATATTTAAGGAAAACGGCGGATGCCGCCGTTAACTGCAGATTATGAACATCATACTGTTTACCAGCAAGCGCGGACAGGTCTGGAATTTCGAGATTAATCTGCCGGCTGCCGGCCTGGTTGCCGTTGCCGGCCTGGCGGTCCTGTGCGGCGCACTCCTGTACACCGGGTTTCGCCTGGGGGCGGACGAGATGATCTATGTCGCCAGGTGGCAGAACGAGGTGCGGGCGCAACGGGCCGAGGTCGTCCGGGCGAAGGCCTCTGCCCAGGACCACCTGGATGCGCTGACCCTGCGAATCGGCCAGATGCAGGCCCAGTTGCTGCGTGTGAATGCGCTCGGTGAACGCCTGGTCAGCCAGGCAGACATCGACAGTGATGAATTCGATTTTGACAAGTTGCCAGCGGTCGGCGGCCCACAGGATGCGCCCGGGCTGGCATCGACTGAATTGCCGGATTTCCTGAAAATGCTCGATCAACTCACGATCGGGCTGGATGATCGCGAGCACAAACTGACGGTGCTCGAACACCTGCTCATGGACCGAAGTTTGCGCGAGCGCGTGCTCCCGTCCGGTCGCCCGGTCTCGGAAGGCTGGTTATCCTCAAACTTCGGCAAGCGGGCTGACCCGTTCACCGGCAAGCAGGAGTATCACAAGGGCGTGGACTTCGCCGGCAAGGAAGGCACCGATGTGATGTCCGTGGGCGACGGCGTGGTGACCTGGTCCGGCAAGCGCTCGGGGTATGGCAACCTGGTCGAAATCAATCATGGCAACGGCTACGTGACCCGTTACGGTCATAACAAGGAGCAGCTTGTCGAAGTCGGTGATACCGTCAGGAAGGGGCAGATGATTGCACTGATGGGCTCAACCGGCCGCTCCACCGGTCCGCATGTCCACTTCGAGGTACTGCGCAACGGCAAGCCCGTTAACCCATCGCGCTACATCGCGGACTGACGTGGTTTTCTCCGTGCCGGGGCCTGCTCCGGCACCCCCATATAACCCTTGACGGCCTGCTATTCTGCAGGTAGTTGCTGTATTATTGCCCATTCAATTTTTACCCTGTAAATCAAGATACATACTCACATGGAACTCAAACTCCTTAGCAAGGTTTTCGGCAGTCGCAACGAGCGGCAGCTGAAACGGATGTCACGGGTGGTCACCCGTATCAATGAGCTTGAACCCGACCTGGAGAAGCTCTCTGACGAAGAACTCAAGTCCAGAACACAGGAGTTCCGCCAGCGCCTGCAGGATGGTGCTTCCCTGGATGACCTGCTGGTTGAGGCCTTTGCCACCGTGCGCGAGGCTTCCCGGCGCGCGCTTGGCATGCGGCATTTCGACGTGCAGCTGATCGGCGGCATGGTGCTGCATGATGGAAAGATTGCGGAAATGCGTACCGGTGAAGGCAAGACGCTGGTCGCAACCCTGGCTGCCTACCTGAATGCATTGCCCGGAACGGGTATGCACATCGTGACCGTCAATGATTACCTTGCGCGCCGCGATGCCGAGTGGATGGGCAAGATTTACGAATTCCTCGGCCTGTCCATGGGGGTAGTGGTTTCAGGTCAGTCCCATGAAGACAAGAAGGCGGCCTACGAGGCGGATATTATCTACGGCACCAATAATGAATTCGGCTTCGATTACCTGCGCGACAATATGGCGTTCAAGGCAGAAGACAGGGTGCAGGGTGCACGCAACTTTGCCATTGTTGACGAGGTGGATTCCATCCTGATTGACGAGGCCCGCACCCCGCTGATTATTTCCGGGCCCGTGGACGAGACTTCGGACCTGTATACCAGGATGAATGGCCTGATTCCCGAGCTGGAACTGCAGGAGGAAGAGGAAGGTCCGGGTGATTACACCCTGGATGAGAAAAACAAGCAGGTGTTCCTGACGGAGGCCGGGCATGAACATGTCGAGCAACTGTTGATCAGGGACAAGCTGATCGAAGCAGGCGAGAGCCTGTACGATGCGGCCAACCTCAACCTGATGCATCACCTGATGGCCGCCCTGCGTGCGCACCTGCTGTTCCAGAAGGATGTTGATTACATTATTGAAAACCAGCAAATCGTCATTGTTGATGAATTTACCGGCCGTACCATGCCGGGCCGGCGCTGGTCGGAAGGGTTGCACCAGGCAGTAGAGGCAAAAGAAGGGGTTCCGATCCAGAACGAGAACCAGACCCTGGCATCGATCACCTTCCAGAACTATTTCCGCCTGTATAACAAGCTCTCGGGGATGACCGGTACAGCGGATACCGAGGCCTTCGAGCTGCAGCAGATCTACGGGCTGGAGGTGATCGTTATCCCGACGCACCACCCGATGGTTCGTAATGATATGGGCGATCTCGTTTATCTCACCATGGAAGAGAAATTTGCCGCCATCCTCGGGGATGTACGTGACTGCCAGCAGCGTGGCCAGCCGGTACTGGTTGGTACGGCCTCGGTCGATACCTCCGAGTACCTTTCAAAGCTGCTCAACAAGGAAGGCATCAAACACGAAGTGCTGAATGCCAAGCAGCATGAGAGGGAGGCACACATCATTGCCCAGGCCGGCCGACCGGGTCATATTACGATTGCAACCAACATGGCCGGCCGTGGTACTGACATCGTACTGGGTGGCAACCGTGAAGCGGAAATTGCTGCACTGGACAATCCGGATGCGGCGCAAATCGAAAAGATCAATACCGAGTGGCAACAGCGCCACGACCAGGTGATTGCGGCCGGCGGGTTGCATATTACCGGTACGGAGCGACACGAATCGCGGCGCGTGGATAACCAGTTGCGGGGTCGGGCGGGGCGCCAGGGTGATGCGGGGTCGAGTCGTTTCTACCTGTCCCTGAAAGACAACCTGATGCGCATCTTCGCTTCCGAGCGGGTAGCCGGCCTGATGCAGAAGCTGGGTATGCAGGAGGGAGAGGCGATCGAGCATCCGTGGGTCTCCAAGGCGATCGAGAATGCCCAGCGCAAGGTCGAAGCGCACAATTTCGGTATCCGCAAGACCCTGCTTGAATATGATGACGTTGCCAATGACCAGCGCAAGGTGATTTACGAGCAGCGCAACGAGTTAATGGAAACCGGAGATGTGTCAGAGACCATCAAGGCCATCCGCGACGATGTCGTCAATGCGCTGGTCGGCACCTGTATTCCACCGGGGAGTCATGATGAGCAGTGGGATATTCCGGGGCTTGAGGAGGCGTTGAACCAGGAATTCGGTATGGAAATGCCAGTGGGCGAGTGGCTGGAACAGGATGATGAACTGTATGAAGAATCCTTGCGTGAAAAAATTCTGGAAACCATGGATGCCGCCTATGCCGGGAAGGAACAGCAGGCGGGTCCAGAGGTGGTCCGGCATTTCGAGAAGGCCGTGATGCTGCAGGTGCTGGATGTTTCCTGGAAGGAGCACCTGGCGGCGATGGATTATCTGCGGCAGGGCATCGGCCTGCGTGGCTACGGACAGAAGGACCCGAAGCAGGAATACAAGCGCGAGGCCTTTGAGATGTTTACCAGCATGCTGGACCGAATCAAGCATGACCTGATCGGTATTGTTTCCAGGGTCCAGGTGCGCGCGGAATCCGATGTCGAGGCCGTGGAGCAGCAGCGCCGCAGCCGGGCGCCACGGCAATACCGGCATGCCGAGGCCAATACCATGGGAGGAGAGGGTCAGGCAGATGGCGCGGAACAGACGGGTGGTGAGGGGCAGCCAGGTGGCGAGAGGCAGGCGCCGTTTACGCGCAAGGGTCGCAAGATAGGCCGCAACGAGCCGTGTCCGTGCGGATCCGGCAAGAAATACAAGCAGTGTCACGGCAAGCTGACCTGACAGTCCTTTC
>JAUVNM010000270.1 GCA_030599705.1 Gammaproteobacteria bacterium | reverse complement strand
GGTTCATCCAGGATCAGTACATCGGGCTTGTGGGCCAGCGCCCTGGCTATCATAATGCGTTGCCGCTGTCCGCCGGAGAGTTTGGCGCCACGTTCGCCGACACTGTTGTCCATACCTTCTGGCAAGGCACTGACAAACTCCCAGGCCCCGGCTGTACGCAGTGCGGCTTCCGCGTCAGCGCGGGTCAGTTCCGGGTCGCCAAAGGTAACGTTTGTCATGATGCTGTCGTGCAGCAGGATCTGTTCCTGCGGGACATAACCCAGCTTCTGGCGCCATTGTTCCAGGTTTATCTGCGGTAGCGGCGTGTCATCCAGATAGATCGTTCCCGAGTCTGGCCGGTAGAGGCCGATAATCAGGTCAATAAACGTCGTCTTGCCGGTACCGGACGGGCCGATGATGGTGGTCAGTGACTTTGCCGGGATCTGCATGGAAATATCTTTCAGTACCTGTTTGTCATCATAGCCAAATGTGACATGCTCAAAGCGTATCCCGGATACCAGCCTGGCATCCTTTGTGCCAGCAGACAGTTCCCGTGCCTTGTCGGCCTCCTTGATGGTGTGCTTGATGGACCAGAAGGCACTCTCGTGCATCACCATCTTCTGGTAGGTCTTCTGGACCTTGCCCAGCTGATTGAGGACGCGGCTAAGCAAGACCACCAGTACCAGGACCGTAGCAAACTGCATACCCCAGCGGTCCAGCGCCAGGTAAATACCGAGGGCAATCACCACGGCGAATAGTGGTGTCTGGATGGCGCCCAGGGCGGCCTGGCTGAAGACCTGCTTTTGCAGTGCACGGTTCAGTTTCGATGTCTCGGCGCTCAATATCATGCCGGCCAGCTTCTCCCGCGCCATTGCCTTCAGTGGCTTCACCGATTGCAGCGTATCGGTTAACCGGAACAGCAGGGATTTTGACAGCAGGGTCTGTTTCTTGCCCGCCCGTTTGGTCATCCGGACAAGTCGGTGTGAAACAGACAGGATGAACAGGGCAATACCGAATACGGCCAGGGTCGCCTTCCAGGATATTGCCATGGCAATACCGGCATAGATAAATGCCTGCACCAGAAAGGTTATCATGGTGATGCCGAAGATATAGGACTGTGATGACCGCTTGGCCTCCAGTGCCATGGAGTTGGCCAGCTTGCCGATGGGTTGATGCAGAAAATAGTCCCAGCGGGTCGCCAGGATGCTCCGTAACAGTTCGAGGCGCAGGTCAGTGGTGATGTGTGCGGCGGAAAAGCCGACATGCGTTTCCGCCGCGAGTAACAGCAGGCTCTTGATAATGACCATGACGACAATAACGGTGAGCAATACACCAAGGGTGGCTTCCAGTCCGAGACTGCCAAGGCCATTGATGATGAATGCTTCCAGCTGGCTGCCGGCATCGGCGCTATCCGACAGGAGTTCGGCGCCGGCCGTATTGCCTTGGGTCGCAATATTCAGCAGTGGCAGCAATGCCGTGATACTGAGGCCATCCGCGATTCCAGCCAGCAGGATGGCAACCAGTGCAATGGCCGTACGCCAGGGATAGGTCTTGATCAGGTTGAAAAGCAGGCGCATGGTCAGAGGGTAACCGGTGGTTGAGGATGGTTTATTCCGTGGTCAGTCAGCGAAATATACCATGCCGGCAGAGTCGCCGGAAAAGGCGCTGCATACGGGCCGGTTACCAGTGATCGCCCTGTGGGCAGCACCGGAAATACTGGGTTACCTGCCGGGTCAGAATAACGTATAGATGAAAGGTGCTACGGCTGAACCCTCCGACAGCACGATCAGTACCCCCAGCAGCAGCAGGATAATGATAATTGGCGCAAGCCAGAATTTCTTGCGCACGCGCATGAATCCCCACAGGTCTTTAATCAGGTCCAGCATCAGAAGGGTCTCTCCATTTGATCTCTTGGTGATGAATGACTGGGGACGCGGTAACTCGTGGTCTCGTTATCCAGCTTTCTTTTCATGGGGTCATTGCCAAACAGGCGCATGACCAGGCCGAATGGCAGGAACACGGCAAAAAATACCAGGCCGAGGATAATGCGCGTGTTGATCCAGCCCGCCACATGCCCGAATTTCATCCATGCGATGTACAGCGGCTTGAGGCCGGTCGGGAACACCAGCGCCATGAGAATGAAACCGCCGGCCGTTATAAACGGCCATGCCGGCCACGGTCGCTCCAGCAGCCAGGGGAAAAACAGCCCGAAGATCAGTACCAGCCCGGCGCCAAAGATAAAGCCGAACTTGCGCAGGTCGGATTTTTCGGGGGCCGCTTGTGGGGTAGCGTGACTCATCATCAATCCAGTTCGAACTCGTCTTTCCAGGAGTCATCCTGCTCCCAGGCGGGCTGGTCTTCCTTGGCAAGCAGGTAATTTTCAATAACCAGGTAGTCCATCTCGGTGCGCATGAAGCAGCGGTAGGCATCTTCCGGGGTGCACACAATCGGTTCTCCGCGGACATTGAACGAGGTGTTGACCAGCACGGAGCAGCCGGTGCGTTCCTTGAACTGCGACAGCAGCCCGTGAAAGCGCGGGTTGGTGTCGTTGTGTACCGTCTGTACGCGCGCTGAATAATCCACGTGCGTGATGGCCGGTATCTCCGAACGCCGGATGTTGAGCTTCTCGATACCGAACAGCTGCTCCTGCTCCGCGGTCATGGGTACCCGCAGCTCTTCCTTCACGGGTGCGACAATCAGCATATACGGACTCGGCTTGTCGAGGGTGAAATATTCGGACACATCCTCGGCGAGCACCGCGGGGGCAAATGGTCGGAAGGATTCGCGGTACTTGATCTTCAGGTTCATGACCAACTGCATCTTCTCGCTGCGCGGGTCGCCGATGATCGAGCGCCCACCGAGTGAGCGCGGACCGAATTCCATACGCCCGGAGAACCAGCCCACGACTTTCTCGCCTTCCAGGACCTCGGCCAGTTTGCGGAACAATTCATCGTCGTCCAGCCGGGTGTACACGGCACCGGCCTGGTCCAGCTGGCGGGTGATCTCCCCGGCCGCATAGCGTGGCCCGAGGTAGGAGCCGGACATGCTGTCATGACCGTTTACCCGGCGTGGCTGATCGTGATACTCGTACCAGGCGACCTGCGCGGCCCCGAGGGCGCCACCGGCATCACCGGCGGCCGGTTGAATCCAGATGTCCTTGAACGGGCCTTCGCGCAGGATGCGTCCGTTGGCCACGCAGTTCAGCGCGACCCCGCCGGCCAGGCAGAGATTCTCGGTGTCCAGCTCGGAGTGCACCGTCCGGGCAAGCCGCAACACGACTTCCTCGGTGACTTCCTGGATCGAGCGCGCAATGTCCATTTCCTTCTGGGCGATGCGCGTCTCCGGGGTGCGCGCCGGGGCGCCGAACAGGTCGGCGAACTTGCGGTTGGTCATGGTGAGACCGGTGGTGTAATTGAAATAATCCAT
>JAUVNM010000052.1 GCA_030599705.1 Gammaproteobacteria bacterium | reverse complement strand
CGAGAGATTGGCAATCTCGAGCAGCATGCCACTGGTGGCCAGACAGCCACGCTTGCCCTTGATGCAGGACTTGGGGCGACACATGATCGCCTTGCCCTTCATGTCACGTCACAGCAACTCCCAGATGTCGGCGATGGCAAACACGTCCGGGTCGATCACCACGGAGCGCCCCTGGTAATTCATCAGCTGCGGCGGCAGAAACCGCGTCGGGGTGAAGGATTGCAGGTCATCGCGAACCCATTCGCGCTTGTCACCGTCGCGGAGATAGTGATCACCCTCACGGGCCTTCAGGAACGGGAAGTCATCATAGGGCATGATGCGAATATCAAAACTGTCGTTATGTTGTGAGTTACGCCGCAAGGCATACTCGGCCACCAGCGCACCCAGCCACTGCTTGTCGTTGGCCTGGATAAATACACAATGGTCCATAAAAAACCTCTGGTTAGCTGCGGCCCGGGGTGTTGCCGGGCCGGCAAACTCGATGAGGGGAAAATTATATCATGACACCTGCAGCCGCTTTTATTAACCTGGCGCACACGTTGCCGGCGATTTTTGGGATTTCACCCGGGATGCCGCACAATAGGCGCATGCTGGAATACTTCCAACGACGCGGCCGGCTGACACCCTGACCATGGCCAGACTGTTCCTGGGCAGCTCCCTGAAGAAACTGGCGGACCGTGCGCCGGCGCTGCGGCAGGTACTGTGGGCCATCGAGGCCCTGCTGATCGCCATCCCGCTGGGCCTCGCCTGGCTGCTGCCACCGGGCATGGCCTCCAGGGCCGGCGCACGGCTGTTGCGCCTGATCGGCCCGCACCTCGACAAGACCCGTAAATTCCGGCGCAACCTGACACTGGCCTTCCCGGACCGGTCGCCAGCTGAGATCGAGGCCCTGATCCGGGACAACTGGAGTAATGTCGGGGCAACGCTGGCGGAGTTTCCCCACCTCCCCGCGATGGCCCATGGCAGGCACACCGGGCGGCTCGAGATCATCAATAACCGTAGCAGTGAAGTATTTCGTGAAGGCGGGAAACCCGCCATCTTTGTGGGGGCCCACCTGTCCAACTGGGAGATCCCGGCCGTCGCCGTGGTGCAGCTCGGAATTCCGGTCAGCGGAATCTACACCCCGCTGCAAAACCCGTGGCTGAACCGGATGCTGCACAGGGTGCGCACTGATATCGGCTGCGGCTTGCTGCTGCGCGAGGGCGGCATCCGGGCCGTGATGCAGGAACTCGGCAAGGGCCGCTCGATTGGCCTGCTGGTGGACCAGCGCGTCGATTCCGGGGAACCGGTGCCGTTTTTCGGGCATGACATGCTGACCTCCACCACCCCGGCAACGCTGGCGCTGCGTTACGACTGTGACCTGATCCCGATGCGGGTGGAACGCACCGCCGCGGCGCGTTTCCGGGTCACCTTCTACCCGCCGATCCCGGTACCGGCGGAAGCCCCGGGCAAACACCACAAGGCCGTACAAATGACTATAGTAATCAACAAGTTATTTGAGGAGTGGATCAGGGAACAGCCGTACGAATGGTTGTGCTCCAAGCGCCGCTGGGCAAAAGACGCCACCCCCGGCTGAATCTCTGCGGCACAGACCGCGGCAGCTCTTTATAATGCACCGCTCCGATTGCCGACCGTGATACCCGCAACATGAAGACCATGCTGAAAAACCTGCTCCCGAACCCGGCGAACAAGCCGCTGCCACGCTGTATCGCCGAGATCGAAGGCATCGGCTACCAGGAAACCGACCTGCCGGCTGCGCCGGCAAATTTCCCGCCGGGCTGCTTCATCGTCGGTGCACCGCGCTGCGGCACCACGGCCATCAGCAAGGCGCTGTCACGCAATCCGCGCATCAGCTTTTCCAAGCCCAAGGAACCGCATTTCTTTCTCGAACCACGGCCCGGTGTGGACCCGGATGAGCTGCATGCGCAATACCTGTCCCGCTACCACCGGGAGCTTAACGAGGAGCACCAGGCCCTCGGTGACGGCTCGGTATCCTATCTCTACGAGCCGGAGGCGATCCGGCGGGTGCTGGCATTCGACCCGCGGGCGAAATTTATCGTGCTGGTCCGGGACCCGGTCGAGATGATGCGCTCGTATCACAGTCGCATGCTGTTCCAGCTGGACGAGGATGAAGAGGATTTTGCCCGCGCCTGGGAACTGCAGGAAAGCCGTGCCGCCGGCCACAACCTGCCGAAGCGTTGCCGCGAGCCCATGCTGCTGCAGTACGGTTTCCTCGGCAAGCTCGGCATGCATCTGGAGCGCCTGTTCGAGGTCGCCGGCCGGGAACGCTGCCATGTCATCGTCCACGACGATTTCCGGGATGACCCGCGCGCGGTCTACCTGCGCGCCCTGGAATTCATGGGGGTGGATGATGACGGCCAGGTCAAGTTCAAGCGCACCCGGGCCACCAGCAGTTTCAAGTCTCCCTGGCTGCAGCAGTTCGTGATGAACCCGCCACCGTGGGCATTCCGGCTGATCACGATCAGCAAACCGCGCATGCTGAAACGGCTCAAGGGACTGCGCAAACGCATCAAGACCTGGAACTCCAGTGATGCCAAACCCCGCCAGGTGCTCACGGACGCGATGCGCGCCCGGCTGCGTGAATACTTTGCGGAAGATGTTGACAAGCTGTCCGGCCTGCTGTCACGCGATCTGGGCCACTGGAAATAAGGTAGTGGCTCAATTCAGCATTAAGTGTGTCTGGCGGAATAAATTCCGCCCTACAACACCGTGCTTTGTAGGGCCGAATTTATTCGGCCTGGTACAAGCTGGGCCACTGGAAATAACCATGGCTTTACTGCCGTTGCAGACCGCACTATTCTGCCTGCCTGTTACTACAACCCCCGAGACCCGATGTTTACTGTCCGTGACGGTGTAAAAAAAGTGGCCATACTGGCACCGACCGCGCTGCTGCCGCGGGCCTTGCGGGTGGCTACGCGCCGCAAGCTGCTGTCAAGACTCGAGCTGGCCATCGCCAACCGTGCCGGCCTGCTGATCATCGGTCACCCCAAGAGTGGCAATACCTGGCTCAAGGTGATGCTGGCGCGGCTCTACCAGGTACGCCACGGGCTGGAGGACTCTGCCCTGATCGGCTCCGACGAACTGGCGTTGCGCCACCCGGCAATCCCGCGGCTCGCCGCCACCAACGGCTGGTACAGCTACGAGGGTAGTGTCGGCAAGGTACTGGCAGTGGATGCGCCGGATGATCCACTGCGCAACAAGCCCATCCTGCTGCTGGCACGCAACCCCATAGACATCGCCGTGTCGTGGTTTTACCAGTTCACCCGGCGCCAGTCGGCCCACAAGCAGGAACTGATCAACCACTTCATCGATAACCCGATCGACCGCCACTTAATCACCATGTGGGACTTCGTGCGTCACAGTGATATCGGGCTGCCGTTCCTGATCGACTACCTGAACACCTGGGAGCGCAACCTCCAGCAACTCGATAACTGTCTGCTGCTACGCTATGAAGACCTGCGTGCAGAACCGGCCGCGACATTAAAGCAGGTGATCCGCCTGATGGGTGAGAACTTCAGTGACGATGAGATTGCGGGAGCCGTCGAGTTCGGCTCCTTCGAGAACCTGCGCAAACTGGAAACCAGCGGCTTCTTCCGGCGCGGCGGCATGCGCCTGCACAATGCGAAGGACCCGGAAACCTTCAAGACACGGCGCGGCAAGGTCGGCGGCTACCCGGACTATTTCGGGCTCGACCAGGTCAAGGAACTCGAGGACCTGATGATGCAGCGCCTGTCACCGACCTTCGGCTACCAGCCTGTCGATCTTGCCGACGCTGCCGGACAGGATAACGTTGCGCCCTGATTCCCGGAATTCATGACGGCACACCGGGAAAGCGGGCCCCGGACCTGGGTGGTGCTGGGTGACAAGCAGGGTGATAACGCCCAGGTCGAGGCGATCGTGCAGGCCCTGCCCTGGCCCTGTGAACAGCGCCATATCCAGGTACTCGACGAGTTTGTATTCGGCAAACCGAGAGTCGGTCCCACGCTCTATCACATCGACCGGGAACACTCTGATCCACTCGAACCCCCGTGGCCGGACCTCATCCTGACCATCGGGCGGCGCCCGGCCAATGTGGCCCTGTGGATTCGCGAACAGTCCGGCGGACACACAAAAATTATTATCATCGGCAAACCCTCCAGCATGCCGGACGACTACGATCTGGTTATCTACAGCGCCGAGAACCAGTTTCCGCCGCGCGCCAACCTGCAGGGTATTTCCCTGCCACTGATGCGCGTCGATGCGACAGCGGTGGATGCGGCTGCCCGCGACTGGGAGTCACGCCTTGCGGACCTGCCCCGGCCCCTGACCGCGTTCCTGGTCGGCGGACCGACCGGCCCGTTCATCTTTAACGAGGCGGCCATCCGCCGCCTGCTGCAAACCATCGAACGAATACTCGATGAGACCGGCGGCAGCGTCTATATCACCACCAGCCGCCGCACACCCCCGACCGCCGTGAAGGCACTGCGCACCCGGTTGCCCGCAGGGGCACAGCTGTTTGCGTGGACCGCGGATGCCCGTGAAAACCCGTATCGCGGCCTGCTTGGACTCGCCGACGGGTTCGTCGTCACCGGCGACAGCATTTCCATGATGGTGGAAGTCATCCGGCTGCGGAAACCGCTCGCGATCTTTTCGTTACCGACCGGCAAGGTGGGCGCAATAGACCAGCTGCGGCGCAGTTTCACGCGCTGGCTGTTTGCACCGGCCAGCGGCAAACCGGGCGACCGGCTGCGCACGGGTCTGTGCAACCTGCTGTATGCCATGCACATCGTGATACATACACGGGATTTTACGGCCTTCCACGATAGCCTGGTGCGGGGCGGACTGGCTGGCTACGCCAGTGATCCGCTGAAGGCGCCAAGCGGAAAAGTACCGGACGACCTGGCGCTGGCCGTGAAGCGGATCACCGCCCTGGTGGACGGTAGCGGATAATGCTGCTGCTACAGGCAAGACTATGGTTTTGTAGGAGCGAGCTTGCTCGCGAACAATGCCTTACCGGGCACCGGATTCGCCAGCATGCCCCAGGGCAGCCTCTCGGCGCAAGCGCCTCACCTTCAGCTGGCTCCTACAGTCAGAAAGGGGAAGTTAGCTCAGCGATCCCGCGCCGCGTGCTGCTGTTCAATGACGGGGGAATGCAACACAAGATCCATATCTTTCCAGTCCCCGGGATCGATATAGTCGCGCTTGCCGCGGATGTCCTCCAGCAGGATGCGCTGGCAATCACCGGAAATGAACAGGATGGCCCGGACCTGGATTAACTGGCCGGAAAAATTGCTGTACCAGTAGCCTGGCATGGGCTGTTGTTGCAAAAACATGCTATCTCCTCCACCGGGGTCGGTCCCCGTTGCTTGCTGTTATTGTTATGACGTCTGCTCTGACCTGTCGATCGATGCGCCTCTATGTAATGTTATAACCGAAAAACAGGCAGGAAATCAATGGTACCAAAGGGTAAAGCCAGCAGGCCGAATAAATTCGGCCCTACAAAGAATGGCGTTGTAGGGCGGAATTTATTCCGCCAGACAGATTTGACTTCACCCACACTTGGACTCACCGCAGTTCAGGCAGGTCAGACAACCGTCCATCACAATGGCTGCCCTGGTCTGGCATTTACCGCACAGCTGCGCCCCCTCCGGGAAATCCCCGGCATCTTCGGTTTCCGTCTTGTAGACCGCGGATTCGTACTGGGCGCGCTTTTCCGCCACCAGCTTTTTCTGGTGCTCGTCCAGCCCGTCATCCTTCAGCAAACCGATCATGCGCATGTGACATTCAATGGCATCACCGATTTCCGCCACCAGTGACGGCATGTACTTGCCGCCTTTCTTGAAATAGCCGCCACGCGGATCGAACACCGAACGCAGTTCCTCGACCAGAAAGGTGACATCGCCACCCTTCCGGAACACCGCCGAGATAATCCGGGTCAGTGCCACGATCCACTGGAAGTGGTCCATGTTCTTGGAGTTGATAAAGATCTCGAAGGGGCGCCGCAGTTCGTGCTCGGTCCCTGCATTGAGAATGATGTCATTGATAGTGACATACAGGGCATGCTCGGACAGTGGCGTCTTGACCTTGTAGGTCGAGCCGATCAGCATTTCCGGGCGCTGCAGTTTTTCGTGCAACTGGACCACGTTGTCCTGTACAGACGGTGCTGCCTGCGCCTCGTTGGCAGCGGCTGCCTGCGTGTCTTCCTGCGGCTCGTCCTGTTTGACGCTGTAGTCCACGATTTTCTTTTCAATGCGTATCGTCATACTTAACTCCTGATCCAGATTATCTGTATATCTCAGTTGTAGGAGCGGGCTTGACCGCGACTAAATCTGCCTGGCAGCGGGTTCGCGGCCAAGGCCGCTCCTACATAATTAGTCCCGATCAACCTCCTGCGAGGTCAGAATTTGCCGTAGTACCCTTCCTTCAGGGCATCGTAAAGATTCGCGGCCGTATGTGTTTCACCGTCATACTCCACTTCCTCGTTGCCCTGCAGACTGATAACCGAACCATCATCCAGCGTAAACTCGTAGGTGGTGTTCTCCAGGTCTTTCCCCTTGACGAGCACGCCCTGGAAGGCTTCCGGATTGAAACGGAACGTCGTGCAGCCCTTGAGACCCTGCTCGTAGGCATACATGTATATGTCCTTGAAATCCTCGAAGGGGTAATCCGTCGGCACATTGGCCGTCTTGGAAATCGAGGAGTCTATCCATTTCTGTGCAGCCGCCTGGATATCGACATGCTGCTTCGGCGTGACGTTATCGGCCGCGATAAAATAGTCCGGCAGCGCATTGTCCTCGCCTTCCATGTCGGCACTCGCCTGCGGGTTGACCAGTTGGCGGTACGCCAGCAGTTCAAATGAATACACGCCGACCTTTTCCTTGGTCTTCCTGCCCTCGCGGATCACATTACGGAAGTAGTGATGCGCAAAACTCGGTTCAATGCCGTTGCTCGCATTGTTGGCCAGTGACAGGGAGATGGTCCCGGTCGGTGCAATCGAGCTGTGATGGGTAAAGCGCGCACCGGTTTCCGCCAGTTCCCTGACCAGGTCAGGCGCCACCCCGGCAACATTCTGCATATAGCGGCTATACTTCATATGCAGCACCTTGCCCTTGATGCTGTCTCCCGGCAGGTAGCCGTCACGACGCATCTCGGGCCGCTTGCGCAACATCTCCTCGGTGACCTCGAAGTCCTCTTCCATGATCGGTGCCGGCCCTTTCTCGCGTGCAAGGTCCAGCGCCACCTGCCAGCCGGTCAGGGCCAGTTCACGGCTGACGCGCTCGGTAAACTTCACCGAGGCCTCCTCACCGTATTTCATACGCAACATGGTGACCGTGGAACCCAGTCCCAGGAAGCCCAGGCCATGGCGACGCTTGCGGGTAATCTCGTCGCGCTGTCCTTCCAGCGGCAATCCGTTGATCTCGACCACGTTATCGAGCATGCGGGTAAAGATGGAGACCACCTTGCGGAATTCCTCCCAGTCAAATTCCGCCTGGTCGGTAAACGCGTTGCGCACGAACTTGGTCAGGTTGACCGAGCCCAGCAGGCAGGAACCGTAGGGCGGTAACGGCTGTTCTCCGCAGTTATGGGCATGCAGGCCATTGGCGTCAAAGGTATTGATACCCGGTACCTGTACGTCATATACATCTTCATGACCATCCGCCTCGATGGACTCGACCGTAGCGACAAAGCGCTCACGATTAAGACTGCGCTTATAGCTCTTCAGCAGTATCTCAAGGCGAGTCGCCTTTTCTGTATCGCTGAATCCCACCTGCTGCTGGTACTGCAGGAGATTATCACCCGCAATTACCAACTCGTGTTGAGCCCGGGTTGCATAACGGGCGTGACTGCCCTTGCCATCCGGCAGGAGGCTGACACCAGCGCAGCGGCGATTGCGGTAGAGTCGGGAAACGATACCCAGACGCAACAGCATGCGTTGAACGGCTTCCAGCCTGGGCAGGTCGGACTGGGACAGGCGCACGCTGACACCTTTATCCTGTGTCCCCTGCACCGAGCCATCTGCATCGAAGAAGCCGCGCAGGAAGCCGCGATAAAAATTACTGGAGGCGGCTTCCAGCCTGGCGCTAATACACTTGTTGCCCGGCTGCATACCCAGGTCGGTAGCCAGTGCCTTCAGTCCACCAATACTCATGCGGTACTCGCCACGACCCCTGATCTCGTGCCAACCGGTGAAATCCGAACGCATACTGAAACACCGCGATGCATCAACTGCCGCCTGCATGATGGTATCGACACCGGTACCGACGGGTTCTCCATTTGCCACCATGGCCGGTTTCCATACCGACAACACGGCCTTGTCCTCTTTCAACACACCGTCACCAACCAACAAGCCCAGCAGGTACCCCTGATCATGGTTGTATTGCCCCGGCCAGCTGGCCTGCTCACGGTGATTGTGCAGCAACACCTCATCGCCGGCACACAGCTGGCCTGCTTCAACCCAGTCTGTTTCAAGTGTGTAACGCGTGTGCCTGGTCACTTTGCGCAGACGATGATCGTGCGTCAGTCGCAGACCATGGCCTTCGCGGGTGTTGAGGCGTACCACGTCTTTGATGGCGGTTTTAAAGAATCCCTGATCGGTGGAATGGCATACCTGCCCGTCTACCAGTAATGCCAGCGACTGACCAAGCAGCTTCCCGACCTGCCGGGGTCCCTGCGTGGTGTGCACCCAGGTATCGGCTGTCACACAGGGGTTGGTCGCACGGATGTTCTCGCAGAACCAGTTGTTGTTCATCTCGTTGACCTTGTCGATGAGGATGAACCCCGGTTCGGCAAAATCGTAGGTCGAGCTCATGATCAGG
>JAUVNM010000305.1 GCA_030599705.1 Gammaproteobacteria bacterium | reverse complement strand
GTGAAGGTGTGGATGGCCGGTCTGTTTATTTTGTCGGCAACGTCATGGTCGACACCTTGCGCCACAGCCTTTCGAACTCGGTGCCGGCAGCAGTTTCGCTTGCCGGTATCCCGAACCGGGAGCTGTTCCTGGAAGGTAATAATGGTTATTGCGTGCTGACACTGCATCGACCATCGAACGTGGATGATGTTTACCTGTTCAGAAACCTCCTGGAGACGGTTCGACAGGTCAGTGAAAAGATACCGGTGGTGTTCCCGGTGCATCCACGCACCCGCAACCGCATGGAGGCCCTGGGTCTGCAGGCCCTGCTTGAATCCGAACGCATTGCGTGTCTGCAGCCGCTCGGTTATCTGGAGATGCTGGGCCTGATTTCCGCTGCGCGCCTGGTCATGACTGACTCCGGCGGGCTGCAGGAAGAGACCACGGTTGTCGGTGTGCCGTGTATCACCCTGCGTAACAACACGGAACGCCCGGTCACAGTGGAGCAGGGTACCAACACGATTGTGGGCCAGGATCGAAAAAAGATTCTGGCTGTGGTCGATGATGTGCTTGAGAACGGTGGAAAGTCTGGCAGGGTACCGGAGCTGTGGGATGGCAAGGCTGCGGAGCGTATCAAGCAGGTGTTGAATGAATGGCTGCAGCGGCGGCAGGCACAACGGGCTCGCAAATGAATATACGGGTAAACGAATTCTGCAGGAGCGCCCCCCCCGGTGCAAATCACGACAGACAAAAATAACAAGCACGCGGTAAACGCCATGACCGTCGATGTAGAAGACTACTTCCAGGTCTCCGCCTTTGAGAATGTCATCGACCGCAGTGACTGGGACCGGCTGCCCTGTCGCGTGGAACATAACACCCGTCGCATACTCGACCTGTTTGCCGAGAACGGCGTACATGCAACTTTCTTTACACTGGGCTGGGTGGCAGAGCGCTATCCGCAACTGGTACGCCGGATCGTTGAAGCCGGTCACGAACTCGCAAGCCACGGACTTTCACACGTCCGGGTGACCCGGCAAACACAGGCCGAATTCAGGCAGGACATCCTCAGGGCGAAGGCGCTGCTCGAGGATGTGGGTGGCTGCCAGGTGCGTGGTTACCGGGCGGCCAGCTATTCAATCGTTACCGATACCCTGTGGGCACATGACCTGCTGCAGGAGGCGGGTTATGACTACAGTTCCAGCATCTACCCGATTCACCACGACCTGTACGGCATTCCCGGGGCACCCCGATTCCCCTACCGGCACAAGGACGGCGGATTGCTGGAGATTCCTGTCACCACTGTCTCGATACTCAGGCACAACTTTCCCTGCGGTGGTGGTGGTTATTTCAGGTTGTTGCCTTACCGGGTGTCACGCTGGGCCATGCAGCGTGTAAATAAAACGGATGCACAGCCCTGTGTGTTCTATTTCCATCCCTGGGAAATCGATCCGGACCAGCCCCGGCAGCCAGGCATCGGCTGGAAAACCCGTTTCCGCCATTACCTGAACCTCGGACACATGCAGGAGCGGGTGGCGAGGCTGCTCAGTGACTTCCGCTGGGACCGGATGGATCGCGTCTTTCTGAATACATGCAGGGATGCGCCATGAAGCACACTATAAACGCGAGCCAGGCAGTGGCCTTGCCGGTGGATGATGCGGAAATCCGCATTCGAGAGCTCACCCCCGACTACGTCAGACCATGGGACGACTTTGTCGAGGCCTGTGCGGAGGCCACGTTTTTTCATCGTGCCGGCTGGAAAGAGGTCATCGAACGGGCCTTCGGACACCAGACACATTTCCTGTTTGCCGAGTCCGGTGGCAGGATCACCGGGGTATTGCCACTGGGCCATATTAATAGCCGCCTGTTCAGCAATGCACTGATCTCAACCCCTTTTGGTGCTTCTGGCGGTATTGCCACAGACGATGAACAGGTCTACCGGCAACTGGAAGCCGCGGCCTGTCAACTGGCGGAAGACCTTGGGGTCGACTACCTGGAACTGCGTAATCGTGAGGCCCGCCAGCCGGACTGGCCAACCAAACGGCTCTACGTCAACTTCCGCAAGACGATCGATCCCGACCCCGAGCAGAACCTGCTGGCCATCCCCCGCAAGCAGCGTGCCATGGTCCGCAAGGGCATAAAGGCCGGTCTCGAGAGCACCTTTGATGCCTCGGTTGACCGGTTCTACACGGCCTTTTCGGACAGTGTCCGCAGCCTTGGAACGCCGGTTTTTTCACGTAGCTACTTCAAGATCCTGCGTGAAGTATTCGGGGACCAGTGCGATATCCTCACCGTTACCCACCAGGGTGAACTGATCAGTAGCGTATTGAGTTTCTATTTTCGCGACGAAGTCCTGCCGTATTATGCTGGTGGAATGCCGCGTGCACGCCAGCTCAAGGCCAATGACTTCATGTACTGGGAACTGATGCGGCGCAGTTGCGAACGGGGTGTGCGTGTATTCGACTACGGACGCAGCAAGCAGGGTACGGGATCTTATAGTTTCAAGAAGAACTGGGGATTTGAACCCGCCCCCCTGTACTACGAATATCACCTGGTCAAGGCCCGGCAGATGCCGGACGTCAGCCCGATGAATCCAAAATACCGTGTCTTCATCAATGCCTGGAAACGGTTACCCCTGCCGGTTACCCGACTGGTTGGGCCAATGCTGGCACGCAACCTGGGGTGAGCTGATGGAAGACCTGCTGTTTCTGGCGCATCGCATCCCGTATCCGCCTGACAAGGGCGACAAGATCCGTTCCTGGAATATCCTTAAGCATCTCGCCCGCTCGTACCGCATACACCTGGGCGCATTCGTGGATGATCCGCGTGACCTGCGTTATCAGGACAAGCTGGGGTCGATGTGCGCATCGGTTCATCTGTTGCCGCTGCAGCCAATGACGGCACGGCTGCGCAGCCTGCGCGGCCTGGGTCGCAAAATTCCGCT
Organism: Gammaproteobacteria bacterium; assembly: GCA_030599705.1. Classification (GTDB taxonomy): domain Bacteria; phylum Pseudomonadota; class Gammaproteobacteria; order UBA9214; family UBA9214; genus SZUA-186. The sequence continues at coordinate 153 of JAUVNM010000305.1, read as the reverse complement.
CAGTATTCCCTATTATTACGACCGACGTATGCAGCAATGGGTAAATGCACGGCTGGAGCAGGACGGCCTGCAGCGGATATTCGTGTTTTCGTCTGCCATGGCGCAGTATGTTATGAACAGTCAGGCGTCATCATGCCGCCGGGTGATCGATAT
>JAUVNM010000301.1 GCA_030599705.1 Gammaproteobacteria bacterium | reverse complement strand
CGAATTAGCAGACGTGCTGCGGTGATATCCGTGAACAAAGGATGGCGATCTCGGGTAACCGTGGTGATGCAATAGACTTGATGATGCAGGGAATGACGACCCCTGCGTAATGCGTCGTAGGACATGGTGACCTCCTTGTCTCCAATGGGGCCGAATGAATTCGGCCCTACAACGGTAATCTACCCACTCAATCAGGGGAAGAGCTCCGGCCGGAATGACGGATTAATCAGAGGCTCCCTGCAGTTTACCGCCCCCCTTCCGGGTGGCCTTGCCTTGCGCGGCACGCTGTTTCCTGACTTCCCGGGGGTCGGCAATCAACGGCCGGTAGATCTCGGCCCGGTCGCCGGGTTGCAGCTCGTCTGACAGCTTCGCGAGCTTTCCGAAGATACCGACCTTGTTGTTAGCCAGATCAATATCGGCGAACTGCTCGAAGATCCCGGACAGCTCCAGCGCCTGCTCCAGCGTAGTCCCCCGATCAACCACCAGTTCGATAATGACCTGCCGGTCAGGCAAGGCATAGGCCACCTCGACCGTCATCTCTTCAACGTTCGCCATAGACCTCTGCCGCACGTTTCTGGAAGGAATCCACCAGGGAATTGGCGATCTGGTTGAAGACCGGCCCGACCACCATGCCCAGCATCCGGTTCCCGAAATCGTATTCCATGAACAGGGAGATCTTGCTGCCCTCCGCGCCCAGCCGGTCAAACTGCCAGCAGCCGTCGAGGCGGCTGAAGGGGCCGTCGAGCAGGTGCATTTCGATGATCTTGTTGATCTGGAAGCGGTTCCGTGTGGTAAATGACCGGGTCAGACTGCCAACCGAGAATTCAATACTGGCGCGCACTTCATCGTGGTCGCGCGCCAGCACCCGGGTATCCTGGCACCATGGTAAAAACCGGGGATATGACTCGATATCACTCACCAGGCTGAACATTTCCTCCGCTGTATAGGGCACCAGGGCCGACCGCTGAATAGATTCCAAGTTACTTTCCCGCCACCAATCCGGCTTCAAATTATATCGATCACATGCAGAAAGACGATGACCACAGCCAGCGGTGTGATGTAACGCACCAGGAACCGCCACAGGGTATAGAAAAAGCCCTCACCCATGGCCAGTTCATCGGCGCTGGATGACTTGCGCATTTGCCACGCAGCAAACACGGCAATTAACAGCCCGCCGAGGGGCAGCATGATATTGGCCGTCAGGTAATCGAGCAGGTCAAATATCGTCTTGTCATGAAAGATCGGGATCCCGGACAGCGGCGTCACGTCGGACCAGATATTGAAGGAAAACACCGTAAGCAGCCCGACCAGCCAGGTAACCACCCCGGCCAGGACCGAGGCATGGATCCGGTTCAGCCCCATGTTCTCCACCATCCATGCGACGGCGGGCTCAATCAGCGAGATAGCCGAGGTCCATGCAGCAAACACCAGCAGGATAAAAAACAACATGCCGAAAAACGCGCCGCCGTCCATATGCCCGAAGGCAATCGGCAAGGTCGTGAAAATCAGTCCGGCGCCCAAACCCGGTTCCAGGCCGTTGGCAAAAACAATCGGGAATATCGCCATGCCGGCCAGCAGCGCCACCAGTGTATCCATCAGGGACACGGCAATCGAGGTCTTCGCGATCGAGGCATTGTCCGGCAGGTAGGAGCCGTACACCATGATCGCGCCCATGCCGAGACTCAAGGTAAAGAAGGCATGCCCCATGGCGATCAGCACACCATCTGCGGTTATCTTGCTGAAGTCCGGGGTGAACAGGAACTCGATCCCCTGCTCGAATGCGCCACTGTTCCAGGCATAACCCACGAGCACCAGCAGCAGGACAAACAGGGCCGGCATCAGCAGGCGCACGGCAGTTTCCAGCCCACTGCGCACCCCACGCGCAACCACCACCATGGTCATCACCATGAAGAGGGTATGCCAGGCAAGCAGGCGTTCCGGATCACTGGTGAGACTGGTAAAGATACTCTGTATCCCGTCTGCCGTTTGCCCGGTAAACAGGCCGCTGCCGGCACGGAACACATAGGCGAGCGCCCAGCCGGCGATCACGCTGTAATAGGAGAGGATCAGGAATCCCGCCAGCACACCGGCCCAGCCCAGCCATTGCCAGTGCCGGCTGACGCCTTCCTCGGAAGCGAGGGTGCGCATGGTATTGATCGGACTCTGGCGCCCGCGCCGGCCCAGCATGACTTCGGCCATCATGATCGGAATACCGATGACGGCGATACACATCAGGTACACCAGCACGAAGGCGCCGCCGCCGTTTTCACCGGCTATGTAGGGAAACTTCCAGATATTTCCCAGCCCGACAGCCGAGCCGGTCGCGGCCAGGATAAATGCCAGTCGTGAGGACCATTGTCCGTGAATCGATACACGCTCGGTTGTCATAGCTATCCCTGGATATTCGCAGCCCCGGCATTGTCCGCGAAATGGCGATTCACCTCAACCGTGGCAATAGTGGCCAGGCCACCGGGTTATACTGCGCCCATGAGCAGAAAAAAAACCGGCAAAAAAGGCCCGTCCAGCACCATTGCCCTGAACAAGAAAGCCCGTCATGACTACTTTGTTGAAGACCGCTTCGAGGCCGGCCTGGCGCTGCAGGGCTGGGAGGTCAAAAGCCTGCGTGAAGGACGGGTACAAATCAATGAGAGCTATGTCCTGCTCAAGGACGGCGAGGCCTGGCTGTTTGGTGTCCATATCACCCCCCTGACCAGCGCCTCCACGCACGTCAAGACAGATCCGACACGCAGCCGCAAACTGCTGTTGCACCGCCGGGAACTCGACCGGCTGATCGGCGCCGTGGAACGCAAGGGCTATGCCCTGGTTCCCACGGCGCTGTACTGGAAAAAGGGCCGCGCCAAAGCGGAAATCGCCCTGGCGCGCGGCAAGCAGAGCCATGACAAGCGCGCCACCGAGAAAGACCGTGACTGGAAACGCCAGAAAGAACGCCTGCTGCGCAGTCGTTAAATAATGGGCCCTTCCCCTGATCAAGTGGGTAGTTTACCGTTGTAGGGCCGAATTCATTCGGCCAATCATGACAGGTCGAATGAATTCGACCCTACAGTAACCCGGCAGCGGCGGGGTTATTCCAGATCAAAAGACAGTTCCGGCTCCAGTACCGGGACCGTCAGGT
>JAUVNM010000057.1 GCA_030599705.1 Gammaproteobacteria bacterium | reverse complement strand
GGTATGGCCATGCGCATTGCCGCAACCAGGAACCCGGACGGCACACTGCATTACGGTATGGGCTTCGACGACAACCAGATGGATGGCGATGTCCACGTCAATTCCGAAGATATCGAAATCGTGGTATCCGAATCCAGTATGCAACTTGTCCAGGGCATGACGCTGGACTTCGTGGAGCTGGAACCCGGTGCCCGCCAGTTTATCTTCCTGAATCCCAATGACCCCAGCTTCAAACCCTCCGATGAAATCTGACGCCGGGATTTTCCTCAGGGTCAACCGCGCCCTGGCAAGGTGATGCCCCGGAGCACCACAGGCAGTTCCCCCGTTATGAATCCCCGCAATTTGACACAAATTACCGGCGCAAGCCTCGATACCAGCGACCTGGAGTCGACCTCGTTGCAGATCCTCTATGAGGTTGTCTCCAGCATCAATACCGCGCACGGTGTCGATGATCTGCTGACGCGGTTTCTGTTCGCGCTCAAGCGTGTGACAATGGCACAGGCGGCGGCCATCTGGGTGGCCTACACACCCAACCGGGTCGAGCTTGCCGCCAGCAGCGGTCTCGATGAATCCCTGATCCAGCCGGAGCGCACGGATATTCGCCGCAGCCTGTATGAACGGGCAATGACCGAGGGAAAGATCTGGGTTGATGCCACCCTGGCCAGGCATGAAAAGATCGCCGGACGCCCGTTGTTCGAGCGCGCCGATATCGGCCTGGTCTCCATTCCCATGCGCTACCGCGGCAAGATTATCGGTGTAATCAACCTGTTCCTGGAACACGGCATTATCGAGCAGGTCGATGCACTGAAACCGTTACTGACCAGCATCGGGCACCATTTGAGTATCGCCATTGAACGTTCCAGGAATGACGAGGAATCGCGCCGGCACCTGATAAACGAGGAACGCACCCGTATTGCGCACGAGTTGCATGATTCGCTCGCCCAGAGTCTGGCCAGTATCCGTTACCAGGTGCGCGTACTGGACGAAACCCTGCACCAGGGCGATGAATCGACCACCTGGCAGCAACTGGAACGCATCGAGAGCAGTCTGGATGAGGCGAATACCGAGTTGCGGGAACTGATCGCGAACTTTCGCGCACCGGTCTCCATGCGTGGCCTGGTTGGGGCCATTGAGCAGATTGTCAGCCAGTTCCGGAGCGAAACCCGCATAAAGACCTACCTGCAGAAAGAGTGGGCGGAGGGCAAGCTCGGCGAAGATACGGAAATCCAGATCCTGAGGATTATCCAGGAAGCCCTGTGGAACATCCGCAAGCACAGCCAGGCCAAGACCGTCCGGATCATGCTCCGCCACGCACACAATGACAGCTACCACATCCTGATCGAGGATGATGGCGTCGGCATCAGTACCCAGGTGTACGGCTCGCCGGGCGAGCATGTCGGCCTGACGATTATGCGTGAGCGCGCCGAACGCATCGGTGGCACCCTGCGCGTGGAAAGCGAACCGGGTGAAGGAACCCGGGTAGTGCTTGTTTTCGATGAACCAGAGAGTACCGGTTAATGGCCCTGAATATCCTGTTGATCGATGACCATACCCTGTTCCGGGAAGGACTGGAGGGACTACTCAGCCGCCGGAATATCAATATCCTTGCGGCAGTTGGCAGTGGACAGGAAGGCCTGCGGCTGGCAACCGAGCTTGATCCTGACGTGATTCTTCTCGATATGCGCATGCCCGAAATGGACGGCATGGAGGTACTCCGTCAATTGCGCAAGAACGGGTTTACCAATCCCATTGCCATGCTGACGACCAGCAGTGACGAGCGTGACCTGGTCGAATCACTGCGCAGCGGGGCCCAGGGCTATCTGCTCAAGGACATGGAGCCGGACCAGCTGGTACTTGCACTGCGGGACATCGTCGCGGGGAAAACGGTCGTGGCGCCGGACCTCGCCCCGGTGCTTGCCAGGGTCGTACAGGGTGACAGCATAACGGCCGCGGACGAAAACCCGTTTTCCAAACTGACGCCGAGGGAAAATGAAATTCTCGCCCTGCTGGCGGAAGGCCAGAGCAACAAGGTCATTGCAAGAAACCTTGGCATCTCCGACGGCACCGTCAAGCTGCACGTCAAGTCGATCCTGCGCAAGCTGGGAGTGCATTCACGCGTCGAGGCCGCCGTCATGGCCGTCGAGCATGGGCTGCGCACCAGCCGTGGCAACCAGGACGAGGCCGGCTGACCGGTGAAACGCTTCACCGACCTTGTGTCCGAATGCCTGCCGGAGATCAGCGAGGAGTTCCCCTGGGATATCGAGGAAAAGCTGGGCAACGCTGCCTCGCCATTGATCCTCGATGTTCGTGAACCGGTTGAATTTGATGCCATGCGCATCGAGGGATCATTGAATATCCCGCGTGGCCTGCTGGAATCGGCGTGTGACTACGGCTATGAAGATACCGTGCCGCAACTCGCCGCGGCGCGGGAACGCGAGATTATCATTGTCTGCCGCTCCGGCAATCGCAGTGTACTGGCCGCCTTTACCATGCAGCTCATGGGCTACCGGCAGGTGGTTTCCATGAAGACCGGGCTGCGTGGCTGGAATGACTATGAGCTGCCACTGGTTGATATTACGGGCAAGGCAGTCGCCGTTGACCGGGCAGATGATTTCTTTACAGCGAAGCTGCGGCCGGAGCAGCTGGAGCCAGTCAGACCGGATACTCAGACGTAGTGCTTGCGGTCAGCCCGGCGCCGTCCCGCCTGCTGTACAACAACGCCTGCAATGGTCCGAAGGTCCGGCAGCTCAATGGTGTCATGTCCGTCGCGCAGGGTTTTCAGGTAATACTTTCCTTCACCAAACTCCAGCTGGCGAAAGATGTATTCATCATTATGCTGCGCCAGCACATAACAACCATCCGAGACCACGCCTTCCGGGTCGATGATGATAATGCAACCGTCCTTGAACTCCGGCGCCATGGTGTCGCCAATCACCCGCAAGGCAAACGGCTCGGCGCCACAACTGTCTTCCTGCATTTCGATACCTGACCTGTATTCCCGCTACCCGTTAACCATCCAGATGTTGGATATTAATGTTTATTATAACAATAAGTTAACGTAACTTACTTATATAGTTTATAAGGCATATATCCGCGTGGGCCGGCACGGCTATAGCGCGTAGTAATCCCGGTACCAGTCCACAAAGCGGGCCATGCCCTCCGCGACCGGGGTATCCGGCTGGTAACCCACATCACGCACCAGATCATCCACATCCGCATAGGTTGCCTGGACGTCGCCGGGCTGCATCGGCAGCATGTTCTTTGCTGCCTTTTTTCCGAGACAATTTTCCAGTATCTCGATGTAGTGCATCAGCTCGACCGGCTCATTGTTACCGATGTTGTAGAGCTGGTACGGCGCCGTGCTGGTAGCCGAATCCGGGGTATCCCCCGACCAGTCCGGGTCGGGCTCCGGGATCCTGTCCAGCACACGGACCACTCCCTCGATAATGTCGTCGATATAGGTAAAGTCGCGCTGGTGGTTTCCGTTGTTGAACACATCAATGGGTTTGCCGGCGAGTATCTTCTGCGTGAAGCTGAAATAGGCCATGTCGGGTCGTCCCCAGGGGCCGTAAACCGTAAAAAAGCGCAGGCCGGTCGTTGGTAGCCGGTAGAGGTGGCTGTAGGTATGCGCCATTAATTCATTCGCCTTCTTGCTGGCCGCATACAGGCTCACCGGGTGATCCACGTTGTCATGCACCGAGAACGGCATTTTGGTGTTCGACCCGTACACGGAGCTGCTCGAGGCATAGACAAGGTGCTCAACGTCATTGTGGCGGCAGCCCTCGAGGATGTTGGCAAACCCGACCAGATTCGTATCGACATAGGCCAGCGGGTTTTCCAGCGAATAGCGGACGCCGGCCTGTGCGGCCAGGTTAACGACCCGTTCCGGCCGGTACTCCCTGAATATCCCGGCGATGGCCTCGCGGTCCTCCAGGCTGACACGCTTGTCTGTATATCCTTCACAGGCCGTTGTCCGTTCGAGTCTTGCCTGCTTCAGCCCGACATCATAGTAATCGTTAAGGTTGTCTATCCCGATTACCTCGTCGCCGCGTTCCAGCAGACGCAGGGACAATGCCGAGCCAATAAAACCGGCGGATCCGGTTACCAGTACTTTCATGTTTGGTTACTCACCTTGAGATTCATTCAAGCGGAAAATATTCAAAGCCGGCCATCAACCGCAGCGGCCGGCAACAGGCACTTTACGTCATACAGGATGCCATCCGGTTTGCACAGGGCGCGCAGAGCCTCTGCGCCCAGTTCGGAAAACCTGTCATGTGCGACGGCAATGATGACTGCATCATAGCTGCCTGGTTCCGGCACAGCCAGGAGATCAATACCGTATTCATCCTTTGCATTATCCGGATCAACCCAGGGATCATGCACATCCACCAGTACGTTATAGCCTTCCAGTTCCCTGGCAATATCAATGACACGGCTGTTGCGCAGGTCCGGACAGTTTTCCTTGAAAGCCAGTCCCAGTAGCAGCACCCTGGAGCCTGATACCTGGATCTTGCTCTGCATCATCAGCTTGATGACCTGCTCGCTGATATGCCGGCCCATGTCATCATTCAGACGCCGGCCGGCAAGGATAACTTCAGGATAATAGCTCAGCTCCTGCGCCTTGTGCGTCAGGTAATACGGGTCGACACCGATGCAGTGGCCGCCAACGAGTCCCGGGCGGAACGGGAGGAAATTCCACTTGGTACCAGCGGCCTCAAGTACCTCCTCGGTATCGATGCCCATCTGGTTACAGATGAGCGCCAGCTCGTTGATCAGGGCGATATTCAGATCGCGCTGGGTATTCTCTATGACCTTTGAGGCCTCCGCGACACGCAGGCTGCTGGCCCGGTAAGTCCCGGCACTGATAATGCTGCGGTACAACGCATCCACATAATCACCGGCCTCGGGTGTAGATCCGGCTGTCACCTTGATAATATTGCTGACACGGCGCTCCTTGTCACCGGGGTTGATGCGTTCCGGGCTGTAACCGGCATAAAAGTCCTTGTTGAATTTCAGGCCGGAGACATCCTCGATCTCCGGGATACACTGTTCCTCGGTCGCTCCGGGATACACTGTGGATTCGTAGATGACAACATCACCCGCAGATATCATTCCACCAATTGTCCGGCTGGCATTCTTGAGAAACGAAAAATCCGGGCGCTTGTGCGCATCGATCGGTGTCGGCACAGTTACAATATAGACATTACAATCTGCCAGGTCACTGGCGTTGCTGGTAAATTCCAGCCGCTCAGCCTGTGCCAGCTCTTCCGGGGTCACCTCGCGGGTTGAATCCTGCCCGGCCCCGAGCTCGTCGATTCTTTCCTGCTTCAGGTCAAACCCAATGGTCGGATATTGCTTGCCAAACTCGATTGCCAGCGGCAACCCCACGTAGCCAAGGCCAATTATTCCGATTCGGGTATCGGATAGATCAAACATAGGGACTTTTCTCCACGGTAAACACCGGATATCGGCTTGAGTTTCCTGAACCTGAGCCCGTGAATTCTAGCAGAACGATATTGTTTTTATTCACTAATTTAATCCCTGTATTTTTATTGCATTTTCAAACAAATTGCCTAAAATTCACGCCACTTTCGTGACCACGAGGCATGCATGCCGGTGCGGCAAGCGCGCGTTGTTCCCTGGCAGAAAACGGCGCTTTGGCACAAAAACACACGCATCGTTTCCACATCTGCCTTCAGGAGGGCACTGCCCATGGGGCACAACACCGCTGCATCCGCTGTAGTATCCAGTAAGCCATGGCCTGTTTTCGAGCAGGCTGACGGGCAACAGGAATCACACGACCATTTCGTCAACCGGAACGGGATTGAATTTGCCGGCACCCACCTGATTATCGACTTCTGGGAGGCCGGGAATCTCGATGACCTGCAATTGATGGAAGCCGTCCTGCGTGCAGCGGTCGAGGCCTCGGGCGCCACCCTGCTGCACATCCACCTGCACCATTTCACATCCAGCGGCGGTATCTCGGGCGTTGCGGTTCTCGCCGAATCCCATATCAGTGTCCATACCTGGCCGGAACGTGATTTTGCCGCTTTTGATATTTTCATGTGTGGTGGCGCTGAACCGGAACGGGCCATCCCGGTCCTGAAAAACGCATTCAAACCCGGAAGACTGCAGGTGAACAAGCAGCTGCGCGGGATGAACTCCGACTGAAATGAAGCATTTCAGGGAAACCCTGTACGATGCCATCTGCCAGGAATTTCGTATCGACAAGCTGTACTACGAGAACCGGACAGAGCATCAGCACCTGATGATCTTCCACAACGCCCGTCTGGGACGGGTGATGACGCTGGATGGTGTGGTGCAAACCACCGAGGCGGACGAATTCGTCTACCATGAAATGCTGGCGCATGTTCCCCTGTTTGCACATGGGCAGGCAAGACACGTATTGATTATCGGTGGTGGTGACGGCGGCATGCTGCGCGAAGTATTGCGCCATCCCGTGGAACAGGTAACACAAGTGGAAATCGACCGGGCCGTCATCGATATGGCCAGAGAATACCTGCCGAACCACTCCGCCGGCGCCTTTGACGATCCACGGCTGAACCTGGTGATCGATGACGGTATGAACTATGTAGGGACCGCATCGGAACAGTTTGATGTCATCATAATCGACAGTACTGACCCCATCGGTCCCGGCGAAGTCCTGTTCAGCGAAGCATTCTATGCCCGGGCAAAACACTGCCTGGCCCCCGGTGGGGTGCTGGTCACCCAGAACGGGGTGCCGTTCATGCAACCGGACGAACTGCAGCACACCGCGCAGCGCATGCGGCCCCACTTTGCCGACACCGGTTTTTTCTGCGCCCCGGTGCCGACCTATTACGGCGGCTTCATGGCCTTTGGCTGGGGGTCGGATAACCGCGAACTGCGCCAGGTCGCCCTGCCCGTGCTGCAATCCCGTTTTGACAAGGCCCGCCTGAAAACACGTTACTACAACCCCGCCATTCACCAGGCGGCCTTTGCCCTCCCCCAGTACATGGTCGACAGCCTGGCCACAACGGACTGATGGGCGCCGGGCGTCGAATCATCCTCGGCGCGACTTCCCGGGAGGCGGATGCCTTCCTGGCGCTGGTCGCCAGGCATGGCTCGCCCCTGCTGGTCTTCAATCCCGCCACTCTTGCAAGGCAGTATCACCTGCTGTCGGAGGCCCTGCCTGGCGTTGCGCTGTACTACGCGGTAAAGGCCCATCCCAACGAATACATCGTAACCACCCTCGATGAACTCGGCTGCGGGTTCGACGTGGCTTCTGCCGGCGAGATGGATATGCTGATGGGGCTGAGCATACCGGGCCATCGCACCATCCATACACACCCGATAAAGAAGGACAGGGAAATCCGGGATGCGCTGCGCTTCGGGGCGACGACCTTTGTCGTGGACAACCCGGACGAGCTTGCCAAACTGGCGCCCTATCGCGACCGCATCGGCATCCTGCTGCGCGTCAGCTTCCGCAGCGCTCAGGCAACAGTCGATCTCTCCAGAAAATTTGGCTGTGACCCCGACGAGGTTGCCGGCAATATCACGGCCGCGGAACAACTGGGCCTGCACATCAAGGGGCTGTCCTTTCACGTCGGCTCGCAGTGTACACATGCTGGCAAACACATCGAGGCCATAGACCAGTGCCGCGACCTGATGCTCGCCATCAGCGAGACTAGCAGTGCACCCATGAGCACGCTGGACATCGGTGGCGGATTCCCGGCCGATTACGACCTTGCCGGGATCGATATCGGTGAATTCTGCGCACCGATACGCAAGGCGCTGGCAGCGTTACCGGATGACTGGCATCTGCTGGCCGAGCCCGGCCGCTACCTGGTCGCCCCGTCCGTCATCAGCATCACCACCGTCACCGGAAAATCAGAACGCCAGGGCGTAACATGGTACTACCTGGACGATGGTATCTACGGCTCCTACTCCGGACAGATCTTCGATCATGCCGTATACCCGCTACAGGTTCTGAAGACCACAGAAACACGGCGCAGCGTCCTGGCAGGACCGACCTGTGACAGCATCGATATCATCGCCGAAAATATCCAGCTACCGGAACTTGAAATCGGTGACCTCGTGATCGGCCACCAGATGGGCGCCTACACGGCAGCGACGAAAACACGGTTCAACTCCCTGCCGGATGCACGCTTTGTGTTCGTGGAGAGTACATCCTGAGACAAGATTACCGGCCTGTGGTTATTCCCTGACCGTTACCTGGATCCTGGATTATTGACCAACCGCTGCCATGGTCGTAACATCTTTAACCAACCGGACACGGGCGATTAGCTCAGCGGGAGAGCACTGCCTTCACACGGCAGGGGTCACTGGTTCAATCCCAGTATCGCCCACCAATAACACCGTGTAATACAAGCACTTCAAACAAATGCTGCCAGAGCACATTTCCCGGTTATATTTGCATTAAATGTGCTCTGACACCC
>JAUVNM010000112.1 GCA_030599705.1 Gammaproteobacteria bacterium | reverse complement strand
TCTGCAGCCACAGTTGTCAGTGGAGCAAAGCTGCTGCAGCCTGCACCTTCACAGCGCTCAATCTCAAAACCGGTCTCAAAGCCGAAATCATTATCCCAGGACAGATCAATCCGGGTTGTATTTGCCGGTCCGCCTGTCAAGGTCGGGGTTGACAGAGTTGTGGCAGCCTCGACGGGCGTTGCCCAGGCCGTTGCCCAGGAGCAGTCCGCAGTTTTATAGGCATTGATCCTGTAGCGGTAGGTTGTGTTCGGATCAAGGCTGTCTGTATCGTTGTACGAAGTGGTGCCGGCGCCCACCGCTGCCAGCGGGGCAAAACTGCTGCAGCCTGAACCGGTGCACCGTTCGATGTTGAAACCGGTCTCATCGGATGTGTTATCAGTCCAGTCCAGCCTGATCTCGCCCTCCGATACCCTGGAGGCACTTAATCCAGTGGGAGCCGCCAGGGCCGGTGTAGCATTATCAACATCAGGAGCACTGAATACCGACTGCCAGTCCCCGGATTTATAGGCCAGGATCCGGTAGCTGTAGATTGAGTTTTCACAGACCGAATCATCATTAAAGGAGGTTGCATCGGCCGGCGGCAGGTCCAGCAGGGCGTAGCTGCTGCAGCCGGCTCCGGAGCAGCGTTCCACCAGGAAGCCGTCCTCGCCGGTAGTATTGTCGGTCCAGGACAGGGATATTCGCGTGGTATTAGCCGGGTTCGCGGCAAAGCCTGACGGCGCCGGAGGCTCTGTTGTTGTGACCTCTCTGGTCAGCCAGCTGGATTCCTCACCGGTATTCTTGAATGTCTGAACCCTGTAACAGTATGTTGCCGACTGGTTGAGGCCCGTGTCTGAATAGAACTCTTCCCCGGCAGCCGCAGTGTGGATCAGTTCCCATGGGTTGGCTGAATCGCAGCTGTCCAGTTTGCGTTCTACATAAAAACCGTCTTCATCGGAGGTTGTATCGGTCCAGTCCAGGTCAACTGAGGTGTAGTAGGGGGTCACGGTAAGGGGGGATGGCGCCTGGAGGACATCGCCCATGCACATGACAACCAGGTAGTCGGCATTGCCGGACGCATTCGTGGTATAGCCGGAAATGAACTGCTCGCCGAGGCTGTTGACCGCCATTCCAAAAACATCATCGTCATCGTCTGCACCACCGTTGAACAGGGTTCCGCCCAGAATATTGCCATTTTTGTCATATTTGACTGCAAGAAGGTCGATGGAGTCTGCATTGTCCGTATTGCCAGCCAGACATACATTACCGGAAATATCCATACCCATGACTATGGCATTATCGTCATTTCCAACCCGTTCCAGCTGTCTTTCCCATACTAGGGTTGAGTCTTCTTCATATCTGGCTAGGTAGAAATCGTTATTTCCTGCTCCAGCTAGAACCGTTCCGGCAACCACGACCTGATTGTCATTGGGATCAACCTGTACCGTTTCACCTATGTCGTTTCCGTTTCCGGGACCATCAATTATTTTTTCCCAGAGAACAGAACCATTGGTACCGTTGTATTTGATCAGGTAGATATCATCGTTGCCACTGGCATTTACCACTACACCTGCGACGTAAACATCATCATTATTGTCAACGGCAACATCACGGCCTCCGTCCCAACCATTGGTAGAGTCATGAATTTTCGTCCATATCGTTGAACCGTCACTGCCACTCAATTTGCGGGTAAATATGTCATAGTCACTGCCGTTATGGGTCTTGCCGGTGACGATGACATCACCGCTGGCGTCAAAGACCACCCGGGCAGGATAATCATTGCCGTTAGATGCGCCGTTAAACGGAGTTGCGGCCCACTGACGGGTGCCGTCTGTTAAGTACTTAATTACATAAATATCATCATTGGCAGAGGCGTTTTTTCCATAACCTACAACTACTGTGCTGTTTGAACCGTCAACCGCGGCATCGATGGATTCGGAGCGGTCATCATCTCCTGCAGGCCCGTTGTACTGGTCATCCCAGAGATACGGGTCGCCGAAGGCAGGTGGGCCTGTAGAGGCATATTTCAGAGTATAGATATCATTTGTATTACTTGCCCCGCCTCCGTAGAGGGAAGAGTTGCCGGTGACGACCACGTCATTGTTGGAGTCTACCACGACGCCAGTGGCAATATCCATTTCTTCATCTACATCATTGTAATCAACACTCCAAATCTCACTGACGTTTAGCCTGTCAAGTTTTACAGTGTGATAGTCATAACTGCTGGTGATTCTCAGGCTGGTTCCGGTAACCACTGGGTTGTTATCCGGGCCGACTGCAATGGCATAGGCATAATCATCATTGTCATCAGCGTTGTTGAAGATATAAGTCCAGGTCGGAGCAGGATAACTGACAAGGGTAGTCAGTACCGGAGCCACGTTGGAGAACTGCGAATCTCCTAGGGCAGCGCTATAGGCCTGCACCCTGTAATAATACCAGACATGCGGGGTCACCCCCGGGTCATTGTATGTGGTTACATCGGCTGCAGTTGTCCCTATCTCGCCCCAGTCCCCCTGTTCGCCGAGTTTGCGCCAGACCCTGAAGCCGTCTTCAGCGGCCGCGTTGTCGCTCCAGGAAAGGCTGATTTCGGTCTCGGAAACAACTTCAGCGTTTAAGTCGGTCGGTGCGTTCAGGAGGCCGGCATCATACTTGATGGCATAGAAGTCGTAGTCCGAAGAGCCGGCTGTCCACATGTCAGACCAGCCGCCTACCACAACGTTGCCGTCCGGGGACGAACCGATACCTACTGACCTTTCATCCTTGCCGGCTGTCCCGTCGAAACCGGAGACCCATAACAGAGTACCATTGTCCTTCCTGTATTTAACGGTCAGGATGTCGTCGTCGCCGCTTACCTTGCCGGTATAGCCGGTAATGAAAACCTCGCCGGCGCTGTCGACTATTATTTCTATGGGGATATCTGTATCGCTGCCGCTGGAGTTATAGATTTTTTCCCAGGCAAGAGCGCCGTCCGCAGCCGCATATTTAGCTGTGTAGAAATCATTGAAACCGGTGATGGTATAGCTGGTACCGGTAATGTATACATCTCCTGCCGCGTCAATCCAGAGGTCACGCCCCTGGTCATCAAAAACATCAGAATACGTTTTGGACCAGAGGACAGTGCCGTCAGAGGAACTGTATTTGACGGTGTATATATCGTAATTCGTGTTGTATACATAGCCGGTGACCAGGACGTTACCTGAACCATCCATTGCAGTAGCCTGGGCCCGGTCATCACCGGAGCCGGCGTTGTGAGTCTTAAGCCAGGTCTGGCTGCCGTCAAAGCCGTATTTGATGGTCAGGTAATCATAATCGCTGCCGTTATGCGAGTAACCGCTGACTGCCACTCCGTTTGTGCCGGCGGCAATTGCATTTATGCGATCCTGGCCGTTGCCGGTTCCGTTGTAGCTCTGCTGCCAGACCGGACTGCCGTCCGGATTGGCACCGGAGGGGCTGTACTTGATGAGCATGAAATCATCGGTGCCGGAAGAACCCTGTGAATTACCACCCACATAGACGTTGCCGAGACTGTCGACCGTGATGTCGGTTGGGATATCAGTTCCATTGGCAACTGCATTGAAAGTGTTCTGCCAGGCAACAGAGCCGTCACTGCCGTTATATTTAATGGTGTGGAAATCATAATTAACGCCGTTCCAGGCATAGCCGCTTACCAGGACATCTTCGTTCTGGTCAACGGTGACGGCCATGGCCCGGTCAGCACCTCCGGCCAGGTCAAAGGTTGCGGTCCATGCAGTTGAGGACCCGTCCTGGTTTATTTTTGCCGTGAAGAAGTCTTCGGAGCCGTTCTGAGTGGAACCGACAACAATAATATTTCCGGCTGAATCGGCAACCGATGAAAAGGCCTCCTGTTTTGCAGGTTTGGCATCATCATACTGCCAGAGGATGTCGCCTCCTGCGGCCGAGGCCTGCCTGGCGTCCATTCCTGTCCCGGCGCAAAATATCGCCAAAAACAGCATAACAAACCAGGCTGCCCCTGGTGCTTTATCCAAAAGGTTTCCCACTAATCTGTCAGGCTCAGGCCGCTGTCTCATTTCCGTTCCTCATACCTGTGCATATCATTACCATGGGCTGACATTGTTCCACAATTGCTTATCCCGCCAATCGACGCCCGGCTGATCCTCCGGTGCCACCTTGGCGTGGCATTCCGTGTTATAGACATGACTCGACGAATTTCCGAAAATATTGTTGATCGGATAACCGCGGTACTGGTCACCGCGACGATTGTAATCGGATAAGCCGCCTGATCCCACACCGCCCCGATGATTGAAATTAAGGCAATTGGTCTTCATAAGGCGCGGCAGCCCCGAGGCATGCGGCTGATGGCATTTGGAACACGGAAAGGAATGTTCCGTATTCGGTCCCCAGCCCTTGACCGCTTGATGGATACGGCCGAGACTCCTGAAGGTCCGGTCGTCCGGATCGGGGTTCTGCAGGTTTTCCCTGGGATGACAACGCAGGCAGAGACCGGCGAACTGCTGCTCGTCCTCGCTTATGCGGGTCGCATTATTGACCGGATCACCGAAGGTGTTCCGGTCAATGTGGAAATTGGCCATTGGCGTACCGGCCATGGGGGCACTGCGATATTTCCCCCAGCGGTTGTTGGCGGTGTCGGCCCTGGTGCCGTAAACATTCGGCGGCGGGGTATCTTCCTTGAACGGCGAGGTCAGCCAGGTTCCCTTGAGCATCGGTACCGCATAGGCCGTATCGTCTCCCAGGGAAGGACTGACGCCGTGCGGATCGTGACATGGCGAACAGAGGCCGTCGATAACGCCCTGGGGACTGTTGGCCAGACCCGAGGAGGCATTGAGGTGCCCACCCAGGGTCGATCTTGTCTGGCGGTAGCTCAGATCGACATTCGATTCCGTCGGATAGGAGGGATCAAGTGATCCGGACGCGGTCTTACCCGCATAGGAACTGTTGAAATGCGGGTTGTCCTTGTACCCTATAATTGGTTCTGTGGCGCCGAATGTCTCATTATAACCCCATGGTGTGGTGCCGCTATTGGCTGTTTCATGACAATCAAAGCATTGACCGGCACCGGCATTGTAGGGATTTACTGCATTGGGATCCGGGTTGACCGAAGCCTTGTAGGTCATGCTATAGCCGCCCTTGCCGGCCTGGGTCTCTTTCAGGTTGGCGCCGTTCTTGGTACCGTTAAAGGTGACGTAGCTGGAGGTGGTCCCCGATGCCTTGGAGCCGTGCGAACTGTGGCAGTCAAAGCACTGCACGTTATACATTCCGTCCCTGGTATTGGGGATATCGCCGTCTATGCCTTCGTCGGCGCTCCAGCCGCCAGCGCCGGCCACCGCGTTGCCGTGGCCCGAGAAAGCCTTGGTGATATCTTTCTTCGCAGCATTGGCACTACCGGTATATTTACCCCAGGTGGTGGTGCCGGCATCGGAATAACGGGCTTCAATGCTGGAGCCGTCCCAGGCGTACTGTCTGGGGATCTTGCAGTCATCAAAGGGTTGGCTGTTGTTGTTTGCATCATTATGACACCCAAGGCAGTGCAGGGTGATCTTGTCCACTTCGCCGCGCTGGTCGGCAAGGTCCACACCATCCTGGGTAGTATCGATATTGCTTGCAAGGAACTGGGTGGCGGTGGCATCAGGCCCGGCGGCCGCATCATAAACAGTCGGCCTGCTTCCCACGTAAGGATTCTCGTCTACGCCGGGACTTTCTTCAGCAGACCAGATTACCAGGTCAACCTTGGCGTTTATTTCACTTGCATGGGTCTTGTAATCGTATCCTTCATGATATTCTATATTGATCAGGCCTTCCTCAGTTGCTTCCCAGTGGCACTGGTAGCAGTCGGTATTTTTGATAGTGCCGTCCGCACGCTGCACATGGTGCGAGTTGGCATTAAACTGGCCCATGATATCCATGCGTTTGCCTACGGCTCCCTGATGGCACTTGGTGCAAGCCCTCGGCAGGCCGAAAGCGGCGTGGCGCGGCACCGGCTTGTTCTGGTGACAACTGCTGCACGACTCGCCAGATGAATGAGAGTCGGTAAACCTGTGCTCGTGACAAATGGTGCAGACCCGGCCGGCATTGTGACCATCCCCGCGGTCTGCAGCATAATGCTGGAGATGAGTGCCAGCATATGGGTTTCAGTGTCTTCGGAATCAAGGTCATTCCTTATCGCGCTCTCTACATCCTTGCGCTTACGAAGAAGAAGTCTTAGTCGCCTAGCCTTCTCCTCAAGAGTCTCTCGCTCGTTTAAGAATCGGTCGGTTATCTCATTTATTGAGCCGTCTTCATCCACGCGGACAATAATGTTCTTTGGGAGGAACTTCCGCACCTGGGCTGGT
>JAUVNM010000054.1 GCA_030599705.1 Gammaproteobacteria bacterium | reverse complement strand
CTGGTATCCGGGAAGATCGCGTTCGCGAGCAAGCTTGCTCCTACAAGTCTACGGAATTATATCCAGGTGAGACTCACCCACACATTTTTCTGAAGAGCCTTAATTTATATCCCCCTGCCATTGCCGCCCGGTTTGCAGAATCTGCTCCAGCAGGGAATGTTGTCCGTCCCGTGACGCTGCATCCCGGGCCTGTTGCAGGTAATCCTGCGCCGTGTCGGTCTGCTCTGCAGCAGCATAGACCAGCGCGACCTGGTAAAGATAAAAGGCATGGTTCCGGTCAGCCGCATCCAGTGTCTTTATCAGCAATGGCGTGGCTGCGTCAATGCGCCCGGTCCGGGCCAGGTGGCGGGCAAGCAGAATACTTGCCTGGTGGTTGAGCGGATCGCTGGCAACGGCCTGCCGGTAGTGTCGCTCGGCTTCGTGTGGCTGTTGCATTTCCTCGTACGCCTGCCCCAGCAGGGTATGGGCCATGGCGTGATCCGGGCTGTTCTGCAGGACTCTTTCAAACGCCGCGGCCGCCTCTGGCAGCTGCCCCCGTCTGCCGAGGAATGTGCCGAAACTCAGATTTGCCATCACGGCATCGGGCTGGATGGCCGTTACGGCATTGTAATGCTGTTGTGCGTGCTCAAAATCGTTGAATGCATCATACAGCCGGATCAACTGGCTGCGGGCTTCGATGGAATCCGGCTCCATGGTAACCGCCTGCTCCAGTGCCTGCACGGCATCGCCCTTGAGACCAGCGGCCTGCAGGCGCCTGGCACGGCGAATATGGGCACTGGCACTGATATCGAGTTCGAACAGTGCTTCCAGCAGCGGGTCGACATGCGGCGGCTTGCTGTCCGGGTGCTGTTGATAGCGTGCCAGGTGGCGGGCGGCCTGCTTCGTGTCGCCCCGGTCGCGGTAGGCCAGTGCCAGCGCGTAGTGTGCCGGGCCGAAGGGTTCGAACAATCCGACCGCGAGGCGATTGTGGTCTATCGCTGCCGGCTGCTCGCCTTGCGCAGTCAGCACCTGTGCCAGTTCGTGGTGTGCCCAGGGGGAGTCTGCATCCGTTGCCAGCAGGGCCTCGAACAATGCGCGCGCCTCATCCAGTTGACCGGTCTTGAACAGCAGTTCGGCAAGACGCAGTCGCGCCGGCGCGTACTCCGGGCGCAATTGCAGCGCGGCGCGCAGGTTCACGATGGCGGCAGCGTCTGCACCGGCCTGCGCGCTGGCAATCCCGAGGTAATAGGCCGTTGTGTACTCATCCGGCGCCAGCACGCGCGCCCGTTCGTAGCAGATGATGGCCCACGGCAGCAGCTTGTAGGCATGCAGTATATTCCCCAGGGTGACATTTGCCGTCGCATCCAGTGGATGCGCCTGCAGTTGTGCGTGGGCCGTCATGATCTGCTGCTGTACCGGGGCGGCGAAATCCGCCACGGCGAGTTCAGGGATTGCCGGCAACCCGGGCGCCGTGTCGACACTACGGTCACAGGAACAGCTCGCTACCGTCACCAGTGACAGCAGAACGAGTATGCGCAACAGTGTAAAAACCCGGTCCACTAGTAACGGACGGCGGGTGTTTCTATCCTGAGACCATTGGAGCGCGACATGATATACAGACCCATCAGGTTGATTTCCTCGGAGTCCGCGTCAAAAGGTTCGGCGCGCATCAAGCTAAGGCATTGGTGTATGCGCTGGTGAAGACTCGTTATTTCTCCGGTGTCAAGCCGGTAGGCAGGGAAGCCATTGCCCTGTCCCTGGCTGATTTTCTGTCCCCGTATCATTTGACCGGGGTATATATCATGGCACTGGTAGCAGGACATATCGATCAGGCCGTAGCGTGTCCTGTAAAGTTTTTCGCCTTCTTTCAGCAAGTCAGTCATCGGGCCGTCCATTTGCACATTGACGGCTTCACCGATTGCCCGGTTGCGCACGAAGGTCTCCAGGGCAACAAGGTCCGGATGGTCGGTCGGTAGTGTTTTGCTGTCGGTACCAGCGTCGCGGCAACGGCTGATCCGCTTCTGCAGGGTGACGATTTCCGCGTTATTCTCACTGTATACAGGGTAGCGGGCAATACTCTTCGTATTCAGTCCTGTACCGTCCTTGCCATGACATTCAGCGCAGGCCTTGCCGGCACCATTTTGTTTGTTGTTAAACAGGTGTTGGCCCTGCTCGACGGCAAGTAGTCCCGGGTTCTCGAAGTCATCGTCCTGCATGGCGCGTGATGCCGGTCTGATATATTCATAACCGGATTTTACTTCACCGGCCAAAGCCGCTGTTGCTGGAATTGCCAGCAGGAAACCGCAGCATAACCAGATGCTTTTATTGAAGTGGATCATTCGAGCGTGGCCAGGTAGGCAATGACATCCTCGATCTGCTGGGCTGTCAGGAAGGTTCTGCCACGGTATTTTTCCCCGGGACGGTTGATCAGGCGCGGGTCGCGATAAAAACCGGGCATGATCGACATCGGATTGATGTTGCGCCAATCGACAATACGCAGACGGATCTGGGGCACGGACAGGCGCGCAGCGATTCCCGCCAGTGGCGGCCCGATGGTGCCGTAGGCCTCGATGCCGGGGATTGGCAATTGATGACAGGCCAGGCAATTGCCGCGGTTGCTGTCAGACACGATCTCCATGCCGCGCTGCGCATCGCCAGCAAGGCCGCATAATGGCTCCATGATGGTGTACTCCACGACTTCCCAGCGACAGTAATCATCCGGCAGGCCGTCCTGTCCACTGGTCATCCCGGACAACGGCAAACACGCCAACAGAACAGGGATCAGGGTTTTGTGAAATTGCATAAATCAACCATTTTAGACAAGACACATTCCTTCTGTAGGGTCGAATTCATTCGACCATCGGCATTTCATCGCGATCCGTCATCCAGATGCAGTCATGATCGGCCGAATAAATTCGACCCTACAACGGTAATCTATCCACTCAACCAGGGGAAGAGCCATAATAAACAATAGGGGCAGGAGGAACCGGAAATCCCAGGCTTGCTACGACAGTCCCGCCTTGCGCAGGCCATCGATAAAATGTCCAAGGTCATCGGCATCCTTGAAAAGCAGATCGCAAAAGCAATGGATACCTGGTTTGACCGGATCGAGTCCATGATGTTTGTCCGCACCGTGATAACGGATGACGCGGGAGAGGTGCAACGCAACAAGGATACCGGCGAGGTTGTTATCGAGGATGACGGTTGCTGATAGCGCCGGTTACTTCCAGCCGTTCGACCAGGTACCGTCCCTGGTCTGCTTCCGGCCGGTACTCCACAGGCGGTATTCATAATCACCGGCTTGTGACTGGTTGGCCAGCGGCCTGGCAGCTAACCGCATGCATGCGGGCAGCGCGCAGTCGCCGCTGTCGGCCATAACCCGTACCTGGTAGAGGCCGTCACTGGAGTCATTCCAGGTCTTGCTGGAGTAACCGAGGTCGCGCAGGTCCTGGCTGTAGGTATTGTTCTCGGTGAAGAATGCTTCCTGCCGCTGCATGACCATCAGCAGGGTCGTCTTGGCATCGGCACGGCGGGATTTCACCACCTGGCCCTGAAAAGACGGCAACGCCATGCTGGCCACCACGCCAATTACGCACACGGCAATGATCACCCCGATCAGCCTGGAGCCCTGTGCCTGTTCGTTTTGCATGGTTTGTCTCCGTGCTGTGTGATCGCCTGGACAGCACGGGGCCGGCAGGAGGGTAGTGCCGGTACGTACAAGTCCACCGGTTATTCCATCGGCCGGGCGTGGCGGGACTTCAGCCGGGATACGGGGCTGCGGCGTCAACCGGTCTTCTCCGGCACCTGCCACCACCGTCGGTGTTGCTGCCACCAGCATGCGGGGAACCACCGGCGTCGCCAGCTCCGGTGACTGAATACCGGCGCGCATAGACCCGGTCTAATGTGTAAATCCTTGTTTTTCATAGGGGAACAAGGGGGCAGGTAAAGCGCCCCGGTCACCTGCCGGAAAACCATTCCTGAGACGCCAAATTGTTGTCCTGCCGCGCCAAGTCAATCTCCTGTTTTTCTTAAGTTTTCCGGTGATTTGCCGATTTTTTGTGCAATCCATCAATAGGTATGGGGTTCACGTTGAAAACAGGATTTGAAAAACCGGGGTTGTCTGTCGGACGCAATGCGTTGGCAAGCACCCTGCGCCTGATGCGTACCGCGGCGCGGCGCGGTGCCTGGCTGCCGCAGTTTGCACTGGCAAGCCTGCTGCTGGCCGGCATCGCCCTGGTCGACAGCCGGCAGGCGCTGTCGGACTTGCGGGTTGCACCCGTGTGGTTCGATCAGAACCCGGTGGGCAGCCTGCCTGACTGGCACTATCGCGTGCCCGTAACACTGCCGGCCGGCAGTGTGAACAGCACGGCGGTTATCGATGTTGATTTCGCTGCCTTGCTCGCACAACTCGGTATCAGCGGCACCTTCGACGGCAACTCACCGCGCGTGGTCCGCGCCAACGGCAGCCTCAGCACCTTCCAGGAATTCACCGACAGCGTGTATGGCGGTGCCACCGACGCGGGTGGCAATGCGCGCGGCGAGATTCGTTTTCTGCTCGAGGATGCCGCTCCCGCCACGTATTACCTGTATTTCGACATTACGGAAAACGGCGTCAAGCCGGCCAACCCGCAAACACCGATCAACGCCAACTTCGAGCGCGGCGCAACCGGTCAGGAAGACCCGACCGGCTGGTCCGGTGCGAAAGTGAATGCGGCCTTCGACGCCCAGGTGCGCCCGGGCGAAACACCGCTGGTTACCTCGGCCACGTTCAACCCGCCACCACCACTGCCGCAGCTGACCGACGGTACGCCGTTTAGCGGCAGCTTCTCCTACCTGCTCGGTGCGCGCACCAACGATGACCCGGTCACTTTCACGGATCCGAACAACCCGGCCACGCAGCTGAACCGGACGTTCACGGTACCGGCCACCAACCCGGGCAACCTGACCTTTCGCTACCGGCTGGAAGGCTGGGACTCGTCCGACGACAACCAGAATGCACGCTGGGACATCTATCGCATCACGCTGACCGGCGCTGCAACACAGGAGCTGGTCGGACCGTCCGCTGCCTCGCCAAATTACGTGACCTACCCGTTTGCACCGAACAAGGGGACAGAGCAGGTCAACACCAGCCGTTCCGGCTACAACCACTACAACGGCTGGGATACCGACCTGAACGGCAATCACTACGCCGGGATGACGATTGCCAAGGGTGCCGAACCCTGGTTCACGCGCACCGTCAGTCTTGCCGCCTTTGCAGGCCAATCCGTCACGCTCCGGTTCGCCAGCAATCACACCACGTCGGAACGCTCCTGGATGCACGTGGATGACGTCGAGTGGAGTGTCGTCAACGCCAGCCTGGGCACACCCGAGGGATTCGGCGTCAATATCACTGCGCCGAACGACACGGCGGTGACCACGGTCAGCAGCTACAACTTCGGCGACACGCTGTTACTGGCTGCCGTCGTCGATGCCGATCCGGCCGGCGCCGGCAATCCGGTCACTGCGGATGTGATCAACGAACTCGGCGCCACCGTGGCCAGCGGTGTGCGCCTGTACAACGACGGCACCCACGGGGATGCCGTGGCCGGTGACGGCAGCTGGACCAACGACGGCAGTGTCCCGGCCGATCCCACGTACACGTTCAGCGGCACGGACCCGACCGGCAGCAACTGGCAGGTGCAGGTATTCGCCGCCGACGGCTCCACCAGCACCGTGGGTGCGCCGAATGGCCTGGTGCATATCCCCGGCCAGCCGAATACCCCGGTCAACGCGGCCAATTTCCATAACGTCGACGCGCAGGTCTTCACGCTGGCAGGCCCGGATATTCTGCTGATGAAACTGATGCAGACGGAATATGACCCGTTCAATCTGACCGTCAATCCGAAGGCCATACCCGGCGCGCGCATCCGCTACACCATCAATGCCAGCAACCAGGGCACTGGCGCGGCGGACAACAATTCGGTCGTTATCACCGACAACGTGCCGGCCAACACGGAATTTTGTGTTGCCGATCCCTGTGCCCAGGGACTGGACCCGGTGCGCTTTATCGATGGCCCGGGCGCCAATGCGCCCAGTGGCCTGGCGTTCAGCTACGCCACGGATGTGAGCTATTCCAGTGACCCCGGACCGGCATACACCTATGGCTATCCGCCCTCGGCGGATGCCGACGGCTATGACGCGGCCGTTACCAGCGTGCGTATCGCACCGACCGGAGCGTTCCTCGCACCGAGTGGTGGCGGCAACCCCGGCTTTAACCTGGAACTGCGGGTGCGCGTGCAATGAAGCGCACCCTCACTCTACGGGTTACCTGCGCACTCATTGCCCTTGTGGTGTCTGTGGCACAGGGCGTACAGGCTGCCGGTACGGCGGCAGGCGCCACTATTGTCAACAGCGTGACCCTCGATTTCGACATTGCCGGCACGCCGCAGCAGGTCGTTGCGAATCCCGACACGGTCACGGTGCAGGAGCTGATCGATGTGGTTGCGGTGTGGCAGGACGCGGCCAATGTGCAGACCCCATCACCCGATATTGACCGGGTGCTGACGTTCCTGGTGCGCAATACCGGTAATGGCATCGAGACATTCTCGCTGGGTATCGATAACAGCCCGGTGACCGCTGACGATTTTGACCCCGTAAATCCGCGTATCCATATCGACGGCAACGGCAACAGCATGTATGACGGGCCGGCCGTTGACCCGCTGTATGTACCCGGCGGCAATGACCCGGTACTGGATGCAAATGGCAGTGATTCGATAACCATCTTTGCACTGAATGATATACCCGCGGGCCGCAGTGTCGGCGACACCGGTGATAGCCGGTTACAGGTGCAGTCCACTACCGCCGGTGCAGCCGGTGCCGCGCCGGGTAGCGTGTTGCCGGGCGCCGGTGACGGCGCTATCGATGCGGTCGTCGGCAGCAGCAACGCGGATGCGGATGTCATCGGCAGCTACCAGATAGTGAATGCAGCGCTGGATGTCGAGATAACGAAATCCGCACAAGTCATCAGTGATGGCAACTCCTGCAATTCGCCACCGTGCAGCCCGGTGCCGGGTGCAACCATCCGTTATGTCCTGCAGGTGAATGTTACCGGTGCGGGCGTTGCCGACAACCTGGTGATCACTGATGGCATACCGGCCAATACGACCTATGTTCCGTCGAGTATCTCACTCGATGCCGTACCGCAGACTGACAGCATCGATGCCGATGCCGGCAGTTTCGGCAGCGGCATCGTCACCGTTGATCTTGGATCAGTACCTGGACCCGATACCCGGGTCATTACGCTTGAAGTAACCATTAACTGACTGGAGGAAAGTGAAATGAACATCATCAACTACAGAAAGTACACAGCAACACTGTGCGCACTCCTGCTGCTGACCGGTATTTCCGGAAATGCAGCCTATGCGGAAGACACAATTAGGCTTACTTCAATGGCCAGGCAGGAAGTGGTCGAAACCGACGCAGCGGGTAACCGGCAGGTCAAGCGTGTTGCCGCAAAGCAGGTTGTACCGGGCGATGAAGTTATCTATGTCATCGAGTTCGAAAATACGGGTGCGGAGGCGGCCGAGAATATCGTCATCCAGAACCCGGTGCCGGGATATACCCGGTACCAGGCTGGCAGTGCGGCCGGCGCCGATACCGACATCAGCTACTCCGTCGATGGCGGCAAGCATTTCGACGCGCCGCAGAACCTGGTGATTACCGCAGCCGACGGCACGACACGAGCGGCCACGCCCGCTGACTACACGGCCATCCACTGGCGTTACAAAAAGGCCTTGCCACCCGGCGGGAAGTCATCCGTCGAATACCGTGTGGTCGTCCAGTAACACGCATCCGGGAGATCCAGGCATATGAATCATTCAGTCAAAACCACACATGACCGGTCAGTGCTGCTGCCGGTTGCACATACCTACCATGCCCGGGGTGACCCGGCACATCCTGCGTGCGGGCCACCCGGCTGCGGTCCGCCGGGCACCGGCCCGCCTGTGGTCCGGACCCCGCCGTACCGGCTGAGGGACGGCCCGCAGAAACAAGAATTTGTGTTGTGTTTTTTTTTAGTAACCACTCCAGACAGGAGAATATGAAATGAAGATAGTTAACTTGACCAAACCGTTGGGCCTGCTGCTCGGCAGTCTGTTCCTCTGGGGGGTGTCGGCATCCGTATATGCCGCCGGCGCTGTGCCAGGGACGTCTATCAGCAACCAGGCGACACTGACCTACGATGTTGGCGGGAGTGCCCAGCCACCCATCGATTCCGATGGCGATCCGGGTACCGCCGGCACACAGCCGACTGACTTTGTGGTTGACCGGAAGGTGGATTTGACCGTTGTCAAGAACGGTGATGCCACTGTCCTTCCGAACTCCACAGACCAGTCCCTGGCGTTCACGCTGACCAACACGGGTAACGATACCCACGGCTACCTGTTGACCACAATCGCCGGGGCAACCCCGGCCGATGACGAGTTCGACATGGGCAATGTCCGCATCTACGTCGATGTCGATAGCAGTGGTACGTTCAATGCCGGCGATACGCTGTATGTCGCTGGTACCAGTGTGGGTGATCTGTCGCCAACGCCGGGCCCCGGCTCCAGCATCGACCTGCTGATCGTATCCGATACACCGGCTACGCCGGTCAACCCGGAT
>JAUVNM010000004.1 GCA_030599705.1 Gammaproteobacteria bacterium | reverse complement strand
TCATCGACACCAGCAAGTACTTAATGAATTGCCCTACGGGGCAGTTTTTTCTTCTGTACCGATGGCCACTTAACGGGAGTTACCGTACAGACTGATTCTATATAAGATTTCCCGAAAAGACGGAACCCAAATGCGACATTCGCGGGTCACGTCATGACCGTCAAATGTATACGTAATTTTTCATTGTGCTGCATCAGGGTTCCCGCAACCAGACAAGAGTGATACGGGTATTCGTTGATCGTCTGATCGTAACCCTCTGTCGCAGCGCCTGCGACTGCGCACCCCTCTACCGGTTGCTACTGACTACCATGCACGCGGGCTAGACCTACGTCCTGTCGTTCTGGCGAGACATTATTAATTCATATGTATCAACATGATCTGTGAAACCCGGTAAATCCGTCGTCAATAGCCGACTATCGCTGGTGGTTACCACCAGCCTTTCCTGTCCCGCCCCAAATAAAATTCATTTAATTCAGCATATTAGTAACTCCTGAACCACCAATGGCACGGACATTGCTCTTCTGATGAGTAATAGCTGTTGTGAACAACATATCGTTTGATTCAGGGATGTTTTCAGTTTGGATTTTCCATGGATTTATATCTAGCAACATGTTGATTCCCAATAATTATTACGCGTGATGATTGTTGGTCTGTGGGGATAGCCACCGGCCATGCATTGAATTCAGCCTTCAACATGACAGTAGATAAAATCCAATGAAAAAATTTGATGATTTGGGAAAAATTCTTGTTAAAACTTTTTTCGTCTTACTCTTCGTTTCTTCCGCTAGCAGTGCAGTTGCTACCCTTGCAGATCTGCAGGGGAGAACGCCCGAGGAAGTCTCGGTAACACTCACGCTCAGCAAGCCGGCAAACACGGTCAACGGGCTACTTACCCTGGTTGCCTACGATGCCGATTTCCCGAATGAGGGTGAACTGGTTATTAACGGGAACACGGCGATTCCGTTGTTTGGAGCGGCCGGGGTCAGTGCCAATGACAGGAAATCGGCAAATATAACGATCAGCACACCGGCCTCATACTGGAGGGATGGCAACAACACACTCCTGTTCAGGCACACGCGTACGCAGGGATTCGTTATTGATGGGTGGTCGATTTTGTTCGAGGCCGGGCTTGATAACGAGGATGACAGTAGTATCACTTCAGGCGGAAATACGGATACCGGGAATAGCGGAACCAGTGGTAACCAGCCGGGAACAGGTTCTGTAAACCTGAGTTGGGTTGCACCGGTTGCGCGCACCGATGGTACTGCTATTGCGCTGAGTGAGATTGCCGGCTACACCGTGCACTATGGTGCATCAAGTGGAAACTATCCGGATTCGTTTTTCATAAGTGATGGTTCTGCCACGGCGGTGACTGTTACCGATCTTCCGGCAGGGACTTATTATCTGGTAGTTACCACCCGTGACACTGATGGCCGGGATAGCGGGTACTCCAGTATGGCCACAAAACAAACTCAATAGTTAACAGTGGCCGGATTCCAGGTTCCGGTGGGCGGCGGCCACTTTGTCGAAGGGGAAGGTGAATATTACAGGCAGTCAGGCAAAACTGGATGAGATGCTGTCCTGTCTCGACAGCTTTGATTTCTGGTTCAATATGGTGACACCTTAACAAGCAGGCAGTAAGAGCGGCAGCCTTCGGGTTGCCGTTTTTGATTGTGCTAACTGTCCGAAAGTGGCCGAGATACGATCTGCAGACTGATTCTAAAAGAGGAAATAGCTGTCTGTCCGGTTCCTATCCTTTCCATTTTTTCAGGCTATCACCCGCTAGATTAGTTTTATCTATGGCTTAAATGGCCTTCCATAAAACCTGCATATGTTAGCTTTTGGTAATGTGCTCTGGTGAGTGTAATCTCTAATATAACCAGTCAATAAATCAAAGAAGGCTGGTAATAAATATAACTGGATACCCTGATCAATCACGAACAGACATCTGAGGGGGTGCGCGTGATTCGTACAATAATAACTGTGTCAGCCTGCCTCTTGGCGACAAGCTCAATAGCCCATGCGGAAGACCGGGAGGCTGCTCTCATCAACCTGGGACACGCACCCTACCAATGGGGAGTTAAACACCAATACTTTCACCGGGTCGATATGAATATGTCACTCCGGGAGTACGAGGAGACGTATCGCGGCAATCGAAGACTTGTGCGTAATAACCTGGTGTCTTTCTCAAGAGATACGCTTGAGTCGATCGGTATACCCAAGCAGGGGGTTAACCTCATGGGCGCGGCTCTCGGCGTGGTAATTAATGGAGCACGGCTGGATTTGAACAAAAGCAAGACGCTTGCCCTGGAATTCAAGGACGTGGGCAATACCGAGCGGAGTTTGTTCTTCGGATTCAAACTAAAATGGTAATGAGCACAAAAAAGCAAAAAGGGGACTGATTTATTTTCCTACCAGGCGTGTGATTAAATGCCGATTATCTTGTGAAAATAAATCTGTCCCCTTTTTGTTAATCCTGCATTTCCCTGAATTCACGCACCCACATCGCCGTGGCCCCCGCCACCGATGCCGGCATGGCAATAAAATTCACCACCGGGATCATGGTCAGCAGCAGCGATCCGCCGCCGAATCCGTATGCCAGCAGGCGCCGGCTGCGCAGCTGTTTCCGTTGTGCCGTGAAATGCAGCTGGTGGTTGCCCATCGGGTAGTCGGCGTATTCGATTGACAGCATCCATGCACTGAACAGGGCCCAGATAAACGGCGCGGCAAGATTGACGCCCGGCACCAGGAACAGCACGGCGAGGGGCGCCGCGCGCAGGACAAAGTACAACAACTTGCGCAATTCGGAGAGGATGCTCGGGATGACATCGTTCAGCAGTGCCCGCCAGCCGCCGGCCTCGTCAACCGGCTGGCCCATCAGGTGACGTTCTATCGCTTCTGCCAGCAGGCCATTGAACGGCGCGGCGATCAGGTTGGTGATAATCGAAAAAGTGTAGAACACGACCAGCACGCCGGTCAGTGCGAACAATGGCCACAACAGGTAGCGCAGCCAGTCAAGCCAGCCGGGGAGATAACCCAGCAACCAGTCCAGCAGGATGCCGAGCCAGTGGATACCGAAATAAATGGCCGCGCTAAATACCAGTGTGCTGACCAGCAGCGGGACGGCCACATAACGCCGCAGTCCGGGCAGGCGTATCAGGTGTAAACCTTCGCGCAGGTACCCAAAACCCAGGATAGCGTCTTTCATTGTTTCTCGATGCAATAAGTATTTTTTGCCACAGAGGACACAGAGTTCACAGAGTAGTTTTCCCGATGAGAGTCTGACACGATTAGTTCAGTCAGTAAAAAAGTACTGATCATTATTTTTCTCTGTGTCCTCTGTGGCAGAAGATTTACCTGTTAACCCCTGCCGTGCCAGCAACGCTGCACCATAGGCGGCCTGCTGGTGTAGTGCAACTTCCACCGGGATGCCCAGCGCTGTTTCGCGCATGACACGCCATGCCTCATTGATCGCACCGCCGCCCACCGTGTAGATGCGTTCCGGCCAGGGGGCGCCGAGTGATTCCAGCAGGCGGTAGCCGCGCTGCTCTATTGCGGTGATGCCCTCGAGCAGGCCCTGGAAAAATATTGCGTCATCGATCGGGCGTGGCTCGAGGCGTGGCGCCAGTTGCGGGTTGTTTTCCGGGAAGCGCTCCCCGGTGGCGGGCAGCGGGTAGTAATCCAGCCCGGTGGGGGACTCCGGGTGTACCGCCAGGGATAGTTGCTGAATCTGCCGGTCGGAGAAATACCGGCGCAACACGGTGCCACCGCTGTTCGAGGCGCCACCGGCCAGCCAGTGATCCCCGAGCCGGTGGCTGTAAACACCATGGTCCGGCGCGAACACCGGCCGGTCCGAACACACCTTGAGCACCAGCGTGCTGCCAAGCGCGGTCACGGCTTCCCCGGGACCGGCGCCGGTGGCGATAAAGCCGGCCGTGCTGTCGGTGGTGCCGCTGACAATGCGGGTTGATTCATCCAGGTCCCAGCGTTCCGCGAGCATTGGGGCGAGGCTGCCCACGGCCTGTCCCGGCGGTACCACTTCAGGCAGCAGGTCACGGTGTACCCCGAGCCGGTCCAGCCAGTTCGGCCAGACGCGCGTGACCGGGTCAAACCCGAGCTTCAGGGCATTGTTTTCGTCCGTGATGCCATAGCGGCCACAGAGACGGCCCGTGATCCAGTCCGCCTGGTGCAGTGCGAACCGGGCATCACGGTTGGCTGGATCGGCCTGCAGGGTGAGCAGCTTGGCGAGGCTGGCCGTCGGCCCGTGGGCTGCGCAATTCGCCGGGGCGATCTTTGCGATCTGCTGCGCGGCAGTGGTGGCTGCTGTGTTGTTGTACATCAGCGCCGGCCCAAGCGGGGCACCGCCGGCATCACAGAGCAGCAGGGTCGACGAGGTGCCGTCCACCGCGATGGCGGCCACGCGCCCCGGCGGGAGCCGCCTCATCAGCCGGTCGAAATTGGCATCCAGGGCGTCCCGCCAGGTCGCCGGGTCCTGTTGTTGATCGACCGGCTCGGGCAGGGGAATGGCGACCTCGGCCTGTACCGTCGCAGTGGCATCAATGACACAGGAGCGGCACCCGGAGGTACCGAAGTCGATGCCTATATAGAGTGGGTCAGTAACCAATGATCAATCGAGTGTGACCCATTGCTCGTATTCGCGGGCAAGCCCGCTCCTACAGACAATATGCCGGAATGAAACAGAAGTGCCTGTAGGAGCCAGCTTGCTGGCGAATTGTTTAGGTGCAAGGCTGGATAGGTACATAAATATTTAATAAAAATAATAACATAAACTAGTCCAGCTCGACCCGAGGCGCCGGTTCCCAGCCGGGCTGGTGGTGCTCGACGACGACGTCGGTATAGATCCCGCCGCGCACGTTGAACTCGGCGCGCAGGCGCATGAAGCGCGGCTGGCAGGCCGCGACCAGGTCGTCGAGGATTCGGTTGGAAACGGCCTCGTGGAACGCGCCTTCCTCGCGGTATGACCAGACATACAGCTTGAGGGACTTGAGTTCCACGCACAGCTTGTCGGGAACGTATTCGAGATGCAGCACGGCGAAGTCCGGCTGGCCGGTCTTCGGGCACAGACAGGTGAACTCCGGGACCCGGATGCGGATGCTGTAGTCGCGCTCCGGGTGCGGGTTGTCGAAGGTCTCGAGAGTTTTTTCGGGCTGCGTGGACACGGGACTCAGATACTAGTGGGAGGGGTCTGTCGAGGTCAATAATCCCCGGTTCCGGGGCAAACACAACATACGGGATTCAGGCGCGGGAAAACAACAAAAAGGTGTATCCGCAAGCGTGAATCTAGTACTCTACGCGTCCATGCAGTTGTCCAAAATCAAGCTGGCCGGGTTCAAATCCTTCGTCGACCCGACCACCATCTACATCCCCAGCAAACTGGTCGGCGTCGTCGGCCCGAACGGCTGCGGCAAGTCCAATATTATTGATGCCGTGCGTTGGGTCATGGGGGAGACCTCGGCCAAGACGTTGCGCGGTGAATCCATGGCGGATGTCATCTTCAACGGCTCATCGTCGCGCAAGCCGGTCGGCCATGCCAGTATCGAACTGATGTTCGACAACAGTGATGGCACCATCGGTGGCCAGTATGCCGGCTACAACGAAATTTCCATTCGTCGGCAGGTGTCCCGTGACGGAACCTCCAGCTATTTTCTGAACAATACGAAGTGCCGGCGTCGCGATATTACCGATATCTTCCTGGGCACCGGCCTGGGACCGCGCAGCTACTCCATCATCGAGCAGGGCATGATCTCGCGCCTGATCGAGGCCAGGCCGGAAGACCTGCGGGTTTTTCTGGAGGAGGCGGCCGGCATCTCCAGGTACAAGGAACGCCGCCGGGAGACCGAGACCCGGATCCGGCATACGCGTGAGAACCTCGATCGCCTGAATGACCTGCTCGAGGAAATCGAGAAACAGCTCGACAAGCTGAAACGCCAGTCGCGCGCGGCCGAACGTTACAAGGAACTCAAGGAAGAGGAACGCCAGGTCAAGGCAGAGCTGCTGGCCCTGCGTTACCGGGCGCTGCACGCTGAGTGCATGAGTCGGGAAGGCAGCATCAGGGAACGTGAACTCGAGATGGAGGCCGAGCTGGCCGCGCAACGCGCCATCGAGGCGGAACTCGAAAAGCTGCGTGACAACCTGATTACGGCGAATGATACCTTCAACACCGTACAGGGCCAGTACTACAAGCTGGGCGCCGACGTGGCGCGCATCGAGCAGGCCATCCAGCACAGCAAGGAATCACGCCAGCAACAGCAGCAGGAACTGGCGCGCGCGGAACACACGCTGGGTGAAATTGGCGAGCACATCGAACTCGATGGCAAGCGGCTCGAGGAACTTGGCGCCAACATCGCGGTCATCGAGCCGGAGCTGGAAGGCGCACGTACAAACAGTGACGCATCAGACACGGCGCTGCAGGAAGCCGAGCAGGGCATGCATGCCTGGCAGGCCGAGTGGGATGAATTTAACCGGCGTTCGGCAGAGAATTCACAGTCCGTTCAGGTCGAACGCACCCGCATCGATCACCTTGACCGGCATGCGCGGCAGCTTGATGAACGCCTGCAGCGTATGGGGCAGGAACAGCTGGATCTCGATGACCGCCCACTGCAGGACGAGGTCGGGCAACTCATCACGGCGGCAACCGAACAGGAAGAACTGGCCGCGGCGAAACAGGCCCGGCTGATCGAGGCGACCGGGAGGATCACCGGGTTGCGCGCCGGCATCGAGCAACAGGAACAGGAAGTTGCCGCCCTGCAGGACTCGCACCACGCGCTGCGTGGTCAGTTGTCCTCACTGGAAACCCTGCAGCAGGCCGCACTCGGTCAGCGTTCGGAGCGGGTTTCCGGCTGGCTGGATACACAGGGACTGCAACAGGCCCCGCGGCTGGCACAGGAAATCAGCGTGGACGCCGGCTGGGAACACGCGGTAGAAACCGTGCTCGGTTTCTACCTCGAGGCGGTCTGCATTGATGGCCTGGATAACGCGGAGAGCCTGCTGGCGGGACTGGAGCAGGGGTCGGTTGCGTTATTCGAGATGCGTGCGGGCACCCCCGGCAGTGGATCATCGAGCCGGCTGGCCCCGCTGACAGACAAGGTACAGTCACCCTGGTCCATGGAGGCATTGCTGGACGGGGTATATGCCGCGGCGACGCTGGCCGAGGCACTGGCCCACAAGGACAGCCTCGCAGCCAGCGAATCCATCGTGACACCGGACGGCATCTGGCTGGGTCCAGGCTGGCTGCGGGTTGCGCGCGACACCGACGAGAAGGCGGGTGTGCTGCAGCGCGAGCAGGAAATCGCCCAATTGCGCGAGACCATCGATACGGCCGCGGGCCACCTCGTTGCGTTGCGCACCACCGCGGGTGAATCCCGTGCCGCGCTGGTGGCGGCCGAAGACGAACGCGACCGGTCGCAGGAGGAATACAACCAGGCGCACCGGCAGGCAGGCGACTTGCAGGCCCGACTGGCATCCCTGCAGGCCCGGCTGGAACATCACCAGACACGCAGTCAGGATGTCATGAAGGAAACCGACGAACTGCACGCACAGAAGGCCGGTGAACAGGAAGAGTTCGAGGCCGCGCAGGCGCGGCTACAGCAGGCCATGGCCGCCATTGAAACGTTGAGTGCCGAGCGTGACCAGCGCACCAGCCAGCAGCAGGCACTGACCAGCGCACTCGATGCCGCGCGGGAACGGGCGCGTGCCGCGCAGCAGGAACTGCATGAACTGGCGCTGCGCGCCGAGTCCATGCACACGGCCATGACCGCAACCAGGGAAAACCTGGAACGCATGCGCGAGCAGTCGCAACAGCTGGTCAGCCGGCGTGATGAGCTGACCGGGCTGCTGTCCACGGGGGACACCCCGATTGTCGAGCTGGAATCCGAGCTGGGAACCCTGCTGTCGGGCCGCAGTGCGGTGGAGACCGACCTGGCCGCGGCACGCAAACAGGTCGAGGACATCGAGCACGGCGTGCGCGAGCAGGACCAGGAGCGCATCCGCAAGGAACGCTCGGTCAGCAGCCGGCGTGAGCAGGTGGAGCAGGACCGCATGGCCTGGCAGGAGATCAAGGTACGCAGCGATACCCTGCTGGAGCAGATTGCCGAGTCCGGATTTGCTTACCAGCCGTTGATCGAGTCGGTTGACCCGGAAGCCACGGCGGATGCCTGGGCGGAGCAGGCCGGGAAACTGGAGCAGCGCATTCAGCGACTGGGCCCGATCAACCTCGCCGCGATCGACGAGTATGAAGAGGAATCCCGGCGCAAGGTCTACCTCGATGCACAGCACGCCGACCTGATCGAGGCGCTGGAGACGCTCGAGAACGCGATCAGCAAGATCGACAAGGAGACCCGCGCGCGCTTCAAGGAGACCTACGACAAGGTCAACGACGGTTTCCAGAAACGCTTTCCGCGCCTGTTCGGCGGCGGGCATGCTTACCTGGACCTGACCGGCGAGGACCTGCTGGATACCGGCGTGACTGTGATGGCGCGCCCGCCCGGCAAGCGCAACAGCACCATCCACCTGTTGTCCGGCGGCGAAAAGGCGCTTACCGCCATTGCGCTGGTGTTCTCGATATTCGAGCTCAACCCGTCCCCGTTCTGCATGCTCGACGAGGTGGACGCCCCGCTGGATGATACCAACGTCGGGCGTTACTGTGACATGGTGCGCGAAATGTCGGAGCAGGTGCAGTTCGTGTTTATTACCCACAACAAGATCACCATGGAAATGGCCAACCAGTTAACCGGGGTGACCATGCATGAACCGGGTGTCTCCCGGCTGGTGGCCGTTGACATCGATGAAGCAGTCCAGATGGCAGCGATGTAGGTGGGCTGTTGAGGACTGTGATGGACAATCCCGGAACCATGATCCATGAATAACATTCGCTGGATATTGCTGCTGGCCGGTGCCGTTATCCTGGCCGTCATTTATTTATTTACCCGTTGGCAGGGTCGCCGGCATGCGCCGGATACAATGAAGCATTTTGATGAACATGGTCATGCCGGTGCACGGGAAATCGATCCGCTGTTCGATGATATCAGCGATAACAGTTATGTCGATGCGGAACTGCAGCGTCTGGACCGGCTGATTACCGATGACGCGTGTCCCGTGACGGACAACAATGTGACGCCGTTGTCGGCAACACCGGCTGAAGTCCGTAATCCGGAAAAAATCATTACCCTGTTTGTGCTCGCGCCGACCGGCGTGCCGTTTCGGGGTCCATTTCTGTTGCAGGCGATGGCCGAGGCAGAGCTGCAATACGGAGACTTGCAGATCTTTCATTGTATCGAGAAGCAGGCGGGGCGGGACGACACACTGTTTTCCGTGGCCAACATCGTCGAGCCGGGCACCTTCGAACCCAACCGCATGGACAGCT
Organism: Gammaproteobacteria bacterium; assembly: GCA_030599705.1. Classification (GTDB taxonomy): domain Bacteria; phylum Pseudomonadota; class Gammaproteobacteria; order UBA9214; family UBA9214; genus SZUA-186. Next base: position 10,028 of record JAUVNM010000004.1, on the reverse strand, counting down.
TCGCCACCCAGGGGGTGGTGCTGATCCTGCAACTGCCGGGACCGCTCGATGCCATCAAGGCGTTCGATGCCATGGTGACCGCGGCGCGCTCGCTGGCCACGAGCCTGGAAGGCAGTCTTTGTGATGCGACGCGCAGCGTGCTGACCAACCAGACGATTTCCCACATGCGCGAGGAAGTGGTCGATTACCAGTTAAGACAGCGAGTTGCCAGAACGGCGTCATGATCGTGCCCGCCACGGCGCGCCAGCGTGCCCGGGTCCTGCACGAGGAACTCCACGAGCATAACTACCGCTATTACGTCCTCGATGACCCGGTCATCACGGACGCGGAATACGACCGGCTGTTGCGCGAACTGCAGCAACTCGAAGCCACACACCCCGAACTGGTCACTCCCGATTCCCCGACCCGGCGCGTTGGTGCAGCACCGCTCAAGGCCTTCGGCCAGGTGCACCACGAGCTGCGCATGCTGTCGCTCGACAATGCCTTTGACGATGAAGAACTGGCTGATTTCGACCGCCGTGTACGTGAGCGTCTGGGTGTGGAAACAATCGAGTACGCGGCCGAACCAAAACTCGATGGCGTGGCCGTTAGTCTGTTGTACGAAGACGGCGTGCTGGTGCGCGGCGCCACCCGTGGCGATGGTGAGACCGGCGAGGACATCACGCAGAACGTGCGCACCATCGACGGTGTCCCGCTGCGGCTGACCGGAGACGGTATTCCACGAGTGCTCGAGGTGCGTGGCGAGGTGTATATCCCGCACCGGGGTTTCGAACAGCTTAACCGGCAGGCCATAGCGCAGGAGCAGAAGCCGTTCGTGAATCCGCGCAATGCCGCCGCCGGCAGCCTGCGGCAGCTGGACCCGAAGATCACCGCCGCGCGCCCGCTGGAGATGTACTGCTACGGGGTCGGGCTTGTGGAGGGTCAGTTGCCGGAGCGCCACAGCGAGATCCTGACCCGGCTGGGCGAGTGGCGCTTGCGCGTCTACCCGGGGATCGGGCGCGTGCAGGGGCTGGCAGGTTGTATCGACTATTACCAATCACTCGAGCAGCAGCGCGCGACGTTAGCGTTTGATATCGATGGCGTGGTGTTCAAGGTGGACCGGCTCGATCAGCAGCAGCAGTTGGGCTTTGTCTCGCGCGCGCCGCGCTGGGCCATTGCGCGCAAGTTCCCGGCAGAGGAAGCGCAGACCCGGGTGGCCGGCATCGACGTGCAGGTCGGGCGCACCGGAGCGATCACCCCGGTGGCGCGGCTGGAACCGGTATTCGTTGGCGGGGTGACGGTGACTAATGCGACGCTGCATAACGCGGACGAGGTGCATCGCAAGGACGTGCGCAAGGGTGACACTGTGATTGTCCGTCGTGCCGGCGACGTGATTCCGGAGGTCGTGCGTGTTATCAGGGAGAAACGCAAGAAAGGTGCGCGCCGGTTCAAAATGCCAGCTACCTGTCCGGAGTGCGATTCGGCCGTGGAGCGCGTGGAAGGGGAGGCGGTTGCACGCTGCACTGGCGGCCTGTTCTGTCCCGCGCAGCGTCGCGAAGCCATCAAGCACTTTGCCTCGCGCCGCGCCATGGATATCGACGGCCTCGGCGACAAGCTGGTTGATCAGCTGGTGGAAACGGGATTGATCCACGATGTCAGTGATCTCTTCCAGCTTGATGTCGAGGAGTTTTCCGGGCTTGAGCGCATGGCGGAGAAGTCGGCAGCCAACCTTGTCAATGCGCTCGACCAGAGCAAGGAAACGACGCTGGAGCGGTTTGTCTATGCGCTCGGCATCCGTGAAGTGGGGGAGGCCACTGCACGCATCCTCGCGCAGGAGTTCGGTGACCTCGAACCCCTGATGCAGGCGCAGGTCGATACCCTGCAGGAAATCCACGACATCGGCCCCGTGGTGGCGCAGCATATTGCCGGCTTCTTTAGCGAATCGCACAACCGCGAGGTCATCAGGAAACTGCGCACGGCCGGTGTGCACTGGAAGCCGGTCGCAACGACCAGTGTGCTGTCACTCAAGGGCAAGACCTTCGTGCTGACCGGCGCTCTCTCCATGCCGCGCAATGAACTCAAGGATCGATTGCAGGCGGCCGGCGCCAGGGTCACCGGCAGTGTGTCAAAGAAAACCGACTATGTGGTCGTGGGTGATAGTCCGGGTTCCAAGGCCGACAAGGCACGGGAACTGGGGATCAAGATACTGGATGAAGCAGAGTGTCTGAAAAATATTTAAAGGGTGTCAGAGCACATTTTCTACTTATATTAGGAAGAAATGTGCTCTGACACCGTCTGGTTGTTCCAAGTATACTGTCCCCGGAGTTCCTGTCGGGAGAGCAGCGCATAATCATGTTAACTAGAGATAGTTTGCGTAACTAACTGTAATAATAAATGATTATATATCGGTTTCGTCCTGCAGGATTATGGTTATGCGGCCTGTTGCTGTGCGGGCATGCGGCTGCCTCCGAATACACCAGTCCCGAGGCCATTGACGGCGCGGTGACCATCGATGCGGAGCAGTTGATCGAGCTGGTCGGCGGCCGCGCGGACATGGCGCTGATCGACTCGCGCATTCGCGAAGATCACACCGATGGCCACATCGAGGGTTCGATACACCTCGTCGATCGCGAGACGAACTGCAAATCGCTGGCACGGGTCCTGTCAGGCAAACGAGCCCCCGTAGTCTTCTACTGCAATGGCGTGAACTGTGATCGCAGTGACAAGGCGATAGTGATTGCACTCGATTGCGGTTATCGCGAGATCTACTGGTTCCGCGGCGGTATCGAGGAATGGCGTGCCAGGAAATACCCGCTGACACAATAAGCGCTCATCCATGAGTCTCTATGAAAAAACTTAATATCAATCTACTGACCGGGCTGGTACTCAGCATCATCACGCTGGGGCTGGTCAGTGCGGCAACCACCTTCATCACTACGCGCGTCTACAACGACCTGACCTTTGACTTCCAGCGCGAGTATATGACGCAGCTGCTGGCCCTCAAGGCCACCGACCTGCTGACCGAGCTGGAAGTAAATACAGTGCGTTTCGGGTTGCGGGTACAGGGTATCAAAAGTTTCCGCAGCGCATTTGCGGCGCGCAACGAACCGGGATTGTCAGCGGAACTGGCAGACCAGTTCCGCCAGGGACTGGTAACGACCAACCTCATCAAGGCAGTGAAACTGTATGCCTATGATGCTGATTACCAGTTGCTGGGTTCCGCATCACGCGATCCGGACATTGCCGACAGTAGCATGGTCGTCTGTCCGGACCTGGTATCGAAGGCGCGCATCCGGGAGGGACCAAAGCGCCTGACCCCGGTTTCTGAAATCTGCCTGTATGGTAACCGTCCCTACAAGGCAGTCATCGTACCCATCGGGGGCATTGTACCTGTTGGCTACCTGCAGGTGGTGGTAGACCCGGTCCCGATGTTGTCCACCATGGACAGTGTGTTGAACATGCCGGTGACCCTGCACCTGGTCGACGGGACGAAAGTCTACCCGACACATGACAGGAAGAAAAACCGGGCGGAAAACGCCGTGGTATCCGATTTTATTCTGTATACCAGCGACTCCTACCCGGCGTTGCGCTTCACTGCGCGGCGGCAGGCAGATGTACTGGTCGCGAAGCTCGAACGCACCAATACACGCCTGATCGCCGTTGTGTTCATTATTATTTTGATGACCGTGGCGGTGGCGCTGTGGTTTTTAAAGTATTCGGTGTTCAAGCCACTCAAGGAACTCAGTTACCAGCTCCGGCAGGGGCGCCTTGGCAGAAAATTTCAGGTCGATGAACCGATGTCACTTGAGCAGGCCAGCGGCCCCGTCAGTTTTGATGCCCTGGGCGAGCTGTATGAAACCCTGCGCGACATGGCGATCCGGGATCCGCTCACCGGGACCTACAACCGCGCCCTGATGGAGGACCGGTTGAAGCAGGTCATCGCCGAGCACCGCCGCTCGCCGTCCACGGCTGCCGTCATGCTGATCGACATGGTGCGCTTCAAGTACGTCAATGACCTGTTGGGTCATCATATCGGTGATCTGTTGCTGAAGCAGATTGTTGAGCGCATCCGCAAGGTAGTGCGCGAATCGGATACGCTGGCGCGCCTCGGTGGCGACGAGTTCACCGTTATTCTGCCGTATACAGACGATGAGCAGGCATTCCAGGTAGCCGAGAAAATCATTCATGCCATGGAACCGGAATTCGAGGTGGGGGACCACAAGCTGTCCGCTGCGGTTTCTATCGGCATCGCACTGACGCCGGACCATGGTGAGGATGTCGAGACCCTGCTGCGGCACGCCGATTACGCAATGTATTCCGCAAAGAAGACCCGTAACGGCTGCTCTATTTATGATCCCCGGTCGTCTGAGGAAATCAACGCCGCACGCATGACGCTGAACGGGATGCTGAACGAGGGCATCGGGCGCAATGACCTGTTCCTGGTTTACCAGCCGGTGATGGACTTCCGGACGGAGCAGGTCAGCTACATCGAGGCGCTGGTTCGCTGGCGGCAACCGGACGGGACCATTATCCTGCCGGATACCTTTATCCGGGTAGCCGAGCAGAGCGGGGTGATCCGCCAGTTGTCGAAATGGATTATCAATACCGCCTGCCGGGAGCTGGCAACCCTGCAACAGGTCTACCCGGGGCTGCGTGCCGGTATCAATCTCTCCATGCACAACCTGCATGACTACAACCTGACCGACCAGATCATGCAGTCGCTGGAACGTTACCGGCTGGAAGCAACCTCGCTGATACTGGAGATTACCGAGACCGGCGTGATGATGGACCCGGACCAGGTGGTTGATATCCTGGGCCAGCTCAGCGAGATGGGCCTTACGCTGTCCATCGATGATTTCGGAACCGGACATTCCTCGCTGGTGTACCTGCGGCGGCTGCCGGTGCATACCCTCAAGGTCGACAAGTCATTTGTCATCGATATGGACCAGGACGAGGACAATGCCTCCATTGTTCGTGCCACCGTGGACCTGGCCCATAGCCTGGGGCTGACGGTGACGGCCGAGGGCGTCGAGACCGGCACGGTTTACGAGAAACTGCGGGAAATTGGCTGTGATTTTTACCAGGGGTATTATGTGGGGGAGCCGGTGGATGCCGCCGGGATGTCCGAGTGGCTGGATAAAGAGAAGTCGGCGCCAAACAGTCTGCAGGTCAACGAGGAGACGTGATGATCAGAGTAATGATAATAGGTGCGGCATTGTTGCTTTCTGCCTGTTCGGAAAGTGGTGACACGACCGACAGTAAGGCAGAGCCGGTAACGGAAGGCGAGCATGTCTGGAAAACCCAGACCGACCAGATCGACCGGGCACGGGATGTTGAGAACATGCTGCAGGAATCGAATGCACAGCAACAACAGGCCATCGACGAACAGGCCCGGTAAGCGGAATTATGGTGACATCCACTGATGCTGCCGGCATGACGCGCGTTATTACCATCACGAGCGCGTTGCCCGGGTCCGGCAAGACCCATCTCGGCATCAATATGGCGCTGGAGCTGGTACGGAAGGGACGTGCTGTCGGTCTTGTCCATGAAGGCGGGGGCAGTCTTCCTGTCGAACAGATATTACGGCTGCCGGTGGAACTTGCGTACCAGAATCGGGAAGGGGACATGCAGGTCGTGCGCCGCGGTTACCAGGGGATTGACCTGCTAAGCTCCCGCGTGCCCTTGTCGCGCTGGGCGGTTGTCGACCGGCAGCGGCTCGACACCCTGGTCAGGGCGCACGAGGCGCTGCCCGGTTACGATGACCTGCTGATTGATACCTCCGGCATGACACCACGCACCATGATTGCCTGTTGCCGGCTGTCCCCGATCGTGCTGCTGGCCGTGACTCCCGATCCGCGCTCACTGGCAGAAACCTTTGCGCTCTTGAAGGTGCTGCACCTGAACGGCTTTGACGGCCAGGCGTTGTTGATTGCAAACCGCGTTGAGTCGGTGACGCAGGCGCATGACATCCAGGCGGAACTGTCCGTGAAGACTGCTCAATACCTGGACCGGGAGATCCCGTTGCTGGGTGCGGTTACCCGGGACAAACACGTGGTGCAGGCGCAGCGCCTGCGGCAGGCGGTTACCTCGTTGTACCCGGAAAGCCGCGTCTCCGGCGACCTCATCAGGCTGACCGACGAGCTCGATAACGTCAAGGTTAGCGGTTCGGCGCACCCGGCATCGGTTTCCGCATTCTGGAACGGGCTTGCCGCGAGCCTGCAACAGCCGGTCCGGATTGCGGGGGATGCCAACCTGGATGATTACGAAAGCGGGGACGTCATGGTTGAGGCCGGGGTGCTGGCAGTCCCGGATGACGCGGCCAGCCTGCTGCGATTCGAAGGGCCATTGTCACGTCTGGATAATGTGATGCAGGGGTTTTCCGCCGTGATGCACTTCGTTGCCAACGACATGTCGCTGTTGCATGAGCACCTCGAGGACCTGAAAAGCGTACCGGAGTGGCAGGATGACTGGCCGCTATTGGACAGTATGGCGCTGGAACTGATGCTGGCGCGGATTCTGAAAATTCTGCTGAACGAGGTGGATGACCAGCAACAAGTGTGTTTCCAGGTGGAAGAAAGCCCGGTCGATGGCCGCGATGATAACTGGCTGCGCCAGGGGCACTATATAAAGTATGTCTTCCTGGTGCCCGGACAGCCCGGTGCAATCGAGGCAATCAGCGGTGAACTCGAACGCTTGCCGGGTTTACGCCACAGCAAGGGCCAGGATGGTGAGTGTATCTGCGAGGCCTTGCCGGTTGCGCGGGATGCCTGTCTCAGCGTGGTCAATACACCGCAGGGCGAGATTCGCACAAGTTTCTGGCACCAGTCCGGCGTGCATGACCAGCAGCCGGTTGTGCAGCATGCACGGGGTGGTACCGCCGATCGGCTACTGGATCATCACCCGGTCACCGGTCGGTTGCACTAGCGCGTAATCCGGATGAAGTTGTAGGGCCGAATTTATTCGGCCAATCATGACTGGTCGAATGAATTCGACCCTACAGACCCGTAGGTTGGGCTAACCCAACCTGCCTTTATGCAACGTAGTTATTCGGCAGCCGGTTCAGTGTTGGCGGTTTCTTCATCGGAACCCGCCGGTGCCGGTTCTTCCGCAACAGTCGCATCCCCGACCGCGCTTTCGGTGATCTCGATATTGGCTGACTGGCGCAGTTGCCGGATGTGTGCCTGCAGCATCTGGTTGGCCGCAACCAGCTTCAGCCGTTCCTTCACGTCTTCAAAGGGCGGCGGGGTGATTTCCCGGCTGTCTTCCAGCAGGATGACATGCCAGCCGAACTGGGTCTGGACCGGCTCTTTGGTGTAGGCGCCTTTTTCCAGTTGTGCGGCGGCATCGGAGAATGGCTTGACCATCTGGGCCGGCGAAAACCAGCCGAGCTTGCCGCCGGATTTACCGGACGGGCCGGTTGACTTCTCCCTGGCCAGCTCCTCGAAATTAGCGCCGTTATCGAGCTGCTTGATAATCTCTGCGGCTTCTTCCTGTGTAGGGATCAGGATATGGCTTGCATTGTATTCGGTGCCGGCCTTGCCGACCTGGGTGTCATAGAGTTCCTTGACGGCCTCGTCGCTGATCGGATTGCTGGATATGAGGTCCTTGATGGCAGCACTTGCGAGCACGGTACGTCGCTGCTGGCTTAATGTGGCTACAACAACCGGCTTCGTGTCCAGCCCCTTGCTGACGCCTTCCTGGCGCATCAGCTCCAGGCTGATAAGTTCTTCCAGGATGATGTTATCGTCTACGGCCTGGCCGGGTTTCTGGGTCTTGCGGATTGCTGTATAGACATCGAAGACCGGCTGCGTGATGTCATTGCCGTTAACCGAGGCGAGTACCTTGCCGGGTACGGCTGCCGCCGTATCTGCGGAGTCGCCGGCAGTCTGTGAAGATTGCATCTGGTCGCATCCCGCAAGTGTGAGCAGGGAAGCGGTGAGTATCAAAGCGAATGACGTTTTCATGGTTTGTTACCTTGCAGGTGGATAATGTGTTTATTCATCGGGTGATCGCGCCTGGATACTCAGGGCGTGGATCTCAGAGTGCATCATATCGCCAACGGCATCATAGACGAGCCGGTGGCGCTGAATCAGGTTCTTGTCTGCAAATGCCTCAGACACGATATGCAATATATAGTGCCCGCCACCGCTGGCCGCACCGGCATGGCCCGCGTGGCGGGCGCTTTCATCGATGATTTCAATCTCGACAGGGCTCAGCGCCTCGGTCAGGCGCGCGCGCAGCGTGGCTATGCGGTCATCTGACATCAGGGCAGTACCTTTTTGAATGGCTTGACGGTAACTTTTTCATAAACACCCGCGGCCAGGTAGGGGTCGGCATCGGCCCAGGCCTGTGCCTTGTCGAGTGAGTTGAATTCAGCCACCACGAGGCTGCCGCTGAAACCGGCAGCACCGGGATCATCGCTGTCGATGGCCGGATGCGGTCCGGCCAGCACCAGTTGGCCGTTATCCCGTAATGTTTCCAGGCGCGCCAGGTGACCGGGGCGTGCCTGCAGGCGGTCATCGAGACTGCCAGGCTTGTCCTGGCTGATAATGGCGTACAGCATCAGTTAATTTTCCTGTTCGTTTTCTTCTGCGACTTCCATGTAGCGGCTGAGATAAAAGGCCTGTCCGAAGACGAACACCAGGGTCAGGCCGATGATGCCGAACATCTTGAAATTCACCCAGGTCTCTTCACTGAAGTGATAGGCAACATATATATTAAGTGCACCTACCAGCAGGAAGAAGACGATCCAGGCAACATTGAGCCTGGACCACACGGGGCCCGGTACCGTGATGGCCTTTGACATCAGCCGTTCGACAATGGTGCGCTTGCCGATAAAGTGACTGCCCAGGAACACAATGCCGAACAGCCAGTTCACCAGGGTGGGTTTCCACATAATGAAGATCGGGTCCCGGAGTATCAGGGTCAGTCCACCGAAGACAATAAGGATGCCCAGCACGATCAGGTGCATATTTTCGAACTTGCGCGTTTTCAACCAGAACAGCCCGGTCTGGGCGAAGGCGGCCACGATGGCGACCGCCGTGGCTACGTAGATGTCGTAGAGCTGGTAGGCAGCATAAAAAAGGATGATGGGGAACAGGTCAAAAAGGAATTTCATGCGGGCTGGCCGTCAGTGGGGGCATTCAGTGTGTTGCGCTAAAGGTCGTGAATAATAGTCGTTTGGCGCGCATTCCGGTACTGTTTTCTGCCAACAACGGGATAATTTCCGGGTTCTGTGCACGGTTTGTCTCAATGCAGCGAGCGGTTGACGGTCCACTGCCGGTGGTATTTTTCCATCACCTTGCGTACCTGCGGCGGGTAGTTCAGTGCCTCCATCTGCTCCATACCCTCGGTAAAGAAGCGTGCCGCGTCTTCCGGCAGGTAACGGGCCAGCGCATCAAACGCCGTTACCATAATGTCCGGGTTGTGGCTGCGGGTGGCAACGATGCCGATGTTCAGCAGCAATACCCGCCACGGACGGCCGGGATTGATCTTTTCCAGGTCTTCGCGAATAACCGGGGACACGGCCTCGGCAATTTCATCCATGATCCCGCTGAGTGACTCGAGTTCACCGGTGTCCGGGGTGCTATTGGCCAGCATGGCGAGCGCATCCACAACCGGTTCCAGTGTGTCGATCTGACCGTCCTGGCGTGCGACCCATACTGCAAAGTTGATGGCCTGTTCGGCCAGCAGCGGCCGGTCTTCGTGCCGTCCTGCCTGTTCGACATGCGTGACCAGGTTCTCATTCAGCTTGAAGGCGTATTCGCCAAGCTCGGTGATATCCCCGGTCGCCGTACCGGGCACCTGCGCACCACCCGCCTTGCGGTCGCCCTCGACACGGGCCATGACTTCAAACAGCTGCTCGAATGCGCTCGTCAGCATCGGCAACCCGGTTCCGGGGTCCTGTACGGCGCGGGAATCGTCGGCTGCCCGGAGTGCGTCATCGAGAAGCCGGCGGGTTACTGCACGCAGTGTGTCGAGTTGGCCTGTCGGAATTTGCATGTGTCTGCCGGAATGTAAACCGGGGCTATGGTACTGGTTTGACAGGC
>JAUVNM010000352.1 GCA_030599705.1 Gammaproteobacteria bacterium | reverse complement strand
TCACGCAGTTCTTCCACCGAGGCAACACCCTTGTTCTTGAAAGTCTTTTTCATCAGCCCGGTCGCGACCTTTTCAAATCCCGGCACACCCGCCATCAGCAGGTTCGGCATCGGCCAGTTAAAGTCCTGGAACCACTTCGGACCAAACGGCATCTTCATCGGCATCGCCGGGTTGCCCAGCGGGCTGACATCCGCAGACACCTTCTTCTTCAACAGCAGCAGGCCGTAGAAGGTAAAGAAGATATCCACTTCCCAGCCCAGTGCGGCGGCGGTGGAGGCGAGGATAAACGGCGGGTAGGCCCAGTCCAGCGTGCCCTTGGTGGCGATGATGGACATGGACGGTGTTCTCTGTGACTCGATCTCTTCCAGCTTCTTCGGTAGCAGCTCGTCCAGCTTCTTGTTCAGCCACGCATCCATCTGGGCCGTGTCCTGCATATTCTCGGCGGTTGTTGACATGATTTTCTCCTCTTTGAAACTCCCGGAATCAAGTCAGTGTTCGCCGGAAGCCATCGAATCTCAAAAACCCGGAACGGGATGGTTTATTCGAATTGTTAATCACTTTGACCTGTTGGCGCATCACGGGTTCGGTAGTCGAGCCTGCTCTACGCCAAATGGATACAGTGCTACTAAACTATATTAGTATATTTTGTATTGATGAATGGGTCAATTTTACCGCCAGTCTAGCCCGCACTTCTCACCGCGGGGCGAGATGCGGGCTAGCACTGCTCCCAGGGCAATCCATGGAAACGCCAGCCACCGCCGGTACTCCGGTGGTGGCTTTCATCCAGTTCACCCTCGAACCCTTCAGCAATATTGTAGATACCAAGAAATCCATTTTCTATCAGAAGCTTACCGGCTTCCAACGAGCGCTTCCCACTCCGGCAGATCAATAATACCGGGGCATCGTTAGCGTGTTCCTCGAGACCGACACCGCCGAGCATCACCTTGCGAACCTCGGTCACGAAGTGCGGGTTGACAGTCCATTCCGGGGCATCGATCCAGGCAACGTGCACACTCCCCTTGGGATGGCCTACAAACAGGAATTCCATGCTGGAGCGGACATCAATCAGCACGGCCCGCGGGTCACCCTGTAATTTGTCCCATGCCTGATCCGGCGTTAATGTCTTGATTTCGGCTACCATAGATCCCCCGATAAACCGCATATGTGGCTGTCTGGAAACAGCAATCCGGCCCAATTGTGACATGTTTACATCAGGGGATGACACGTTTTGAATAAAAACCGGATAACCGGGTTGCCGGGAACCGGCAGGGTGGGGCGGCGAAGTGCAGATAACAGCGACAGCAATCGACCGACCGAATGAGGCCAAATTGGACTGAAAAAAAACCAAATACACCCACTATTATTTTATACGTCGCATATACTGGAAGCAATACTCCATATATTAAATATTACATTCAATATGGTAATTAAAAACTATATTTTGCTTATTCTATAACTAATGTGGGTTAATAATAACTGATTGCCGTAAAATGCGTCTGTTCTTGATAAAAACTGTCCTGCGCGCCCTCGCCATCATGCCATTACCTGTCATTCACGGCCTGGGATGCCTGCTCGGCTGGGCGCTCACCCTGGTCCCGAATCGACTCCGCCGGCATACCCGCGCCAATATCAAGCGCTGCTTCCCGGAACTCGACAAGGCCCGACAGCGACGGCTGGTCAGGAATAGCCTGGCTGAAACCGGCAAGGCCATGCTCGAGACCGGCGCTCTCTGGTTCCGGCCCGGTCTGCAGGCACTGCAACTCGTTCGGCGTATCGAGGGGCATGAGCTCGTGCAAGCCGCACTGGAAAAGGGCAGGGGTGTCATTCTGGCCACGCCGCATCTCGGCGCATGGGAGGCTGCCGGCCTGTATGGGTCGGCCACATTCAATATGACCTGCCTGTACCGCCCGCTGCGATTTCCGGAACTGGAAGAACTGGTGCGTAGCGCGCGCAACCGGCTCGGGGCAGACTATGTACCGGCAACACCGGGCGGTATCCGCAGCCTCTGCAAAACCCTGGCGCAGGGCGGCACTGTCGCCATGCTGCCTGACCAGGAACCACAGCCCGGCGCAGGAGTCTTCGCTGCATTTTTCAATACCCCGGCCTGGACCATGACACTGCCGGCACGCCTGGCAAACCGGTACGGCGCACCGGTTATCTTTGCCTGGTGTGAACGGCTGAGGCGGGGGCAGGGCTATATCCTGCGTTTTTCAGCCGCACCGGACGAGATCTGCTCACGCGACCTGAAGGCAGCAACGCGCGCCATGAACCAGGCAATTGAGGAACTGGTCAGGCAGTGCCCGTCACAATACCAGTGGGGTTACCGACGCTTCCGCACCCGGCCAGACGGAAATCACGACTTCGATTCAGGATCCTTATAAAAGCTCTTCCCCAGATCGAGCTGGTTGTACGGTCCGAGCAAGGTCACTCGGGGTCCAGGGTGGTTTCTCAAGACTCGCTGCAAGTACGTCCCTGTACGCTCGATGGCCGCATCCCTGCGGCCAACGGTCTTGAGAAACCACCCTGGAC
>JAUVNM010000217.1 GCA_030599705.1 Gammaproteobacteria bacterium | reverse complement strand
TCCTTGAGCATGTAGTGCGCATAGTCACCCTTGTCGGTGGCATCCGCCGTCACCCGGGACTGTTTGACCGGCCGCTCGATCCGGTTGCCCGCCTGGTCATAGATGGCCATGCCGTCCCTGGTGATATCGGCCACATCGCCATCCTCGAGAAACACGAAGCGGTCAGTCTGGGCAATCAATGCGGCGACGTCCGAGGCAATCAGGATCTCGCCATCGGCCAGTCCGATGACCAGTGGACTGCCACGGCGGGCAGCAATCAGGCGCCCGGGTTCATCCTTGCTGATGACACCGAGCGCAAAGGCCCCGTCGAGGTCGTTCACGCAGGCACGTACCGCGGCGAGCAGGTCCTCCCCCTGGTCCAGGTAAGAATGTACCTGGTGGACGATGACCTCGGTATCGGTCTGCGAGGTAAACCGGTAGCCCGCCTGTGCCTGCTGCGCGCGCAAGGCATCATGATTTTCGATAATACCGTTATGCACCAGCGCCACGCGCTCGTGGCAGATATGCGGGTGGGCGTTCTGTTCACTGGGTTCGCCGTGGGTTGCCCAGCGAGTATGGGCAATCCCGGTCAACCCGCTCACCGGCGTTTTATCAAGTGCCTGTTCGAGTCGGGCGACCTTGCCGACGGTGCGTACGCGCTCCAGCAGGGCGGCAGCGCTCTGGACGGCCACACCGGCGGAATCATAGCCGCGGTATTCGAGCCGCCGCAGGCCATCGAGCAGTATCGGAGTGACATCACGCTGCGCGGCGACACCAACTATGCCGCACATGTTCTTTCCCTGTTCATTTTTTCTTCACCGGACGTTGCCAACCCTTGCGGGTTTCCTGGGGAGCGCGGCTCAGCGTCAGCTCACCGGCCGGTGCGTCCCTGGTAATCGTCGAGCCCGCGCCGATGGTGGCGTCGTCCGCCACGTTAACCGGTGCAATCAACTGGGTGTCCGAGCCGATGAACACCCCGTCGCCAATCACTGTGCGGTGCTTGTTGGCGCCGTCGTAGTTGCAGGTAATGGTACCGGCGCCGATATTGACGTTGCGCCCGATACTGGTATCGCCGATATAACTGAGGTGATTGACCTTGGAACCTGCCCCGACTTCGGAGTTCTTGATCTCCACAAAATTACCGACATGCGTCGTCTGCGCCAGCCGGGTCCCGGGACGTATGCGTGAAAACGGGCCAATGCGGGTACCGGCGCCGATGTCGGCCTCCTCGATTACGCAATTGGCCAGGATGGTGACATCGTCAGCAACGGTTACCTCACGCAGGACCACGTTCGGGCCGATGCTGACCCGGCTACCGAGGCTTATCTCGCCTTCCAGCACGGCATTCACGTCGATGACCACGTCCTGCCCGGCAACCAGCCGGCCGCGCAGGTCGAAGCGCGCCGGGTCGATGAGGGTCACGCCGTCCTCCATGCAGGCCATGGCCTGGCGCTGCTGGTAACAGCGCTCCAGCGTGGCAAGCTGGGCACGGGTATTCACGCCGAGCACCTCGTTCCGGTCTTTGGTGTTGACGCCGCGCACGATGATGCCATCCGCGACCGCCAGGGCGATAATGTCCGTCAGGTAAAACTCGCCCTGGGCATTGTTGTTGTCGAGCGCGTCCACCCAGCGGCGCAGGTGGTGCGCCGGCGCCGCCACAAATCCGGTGTTCACTTCCCGGAGCCGGCGCTGCTTGCCGGTGGCGTCATTTTCCTCAACACTGCCGGCAATACTGCCATCGGCCGCATACAGGATGCGCCCGTAGCCGGTGGGATCGTCGAGTTTCGCCGTGAGTAGTCCAACCTCGTTATTCAGGGCGATCACCTGCAATGCCCCCAGGGTTTCCTTGCGGATCAGCGGCACATCACCGTACATCACGAGGACCGTGTGATCGTCCGGGATAGCGGGCAGCACCTGCGCAACCGCATGACCGGTGCCCAGTTGCTGTTCCTGGATTACCCAGTGGATAGCGGGGTCAGGGAAGAAGTCGCACACACGGTCGGCACCGTGACCGACAACGACATGCAACGCGACATTATCAAAGCGTCGTGCCGTATCGAGAACATGGCCCAGCAGCGGACGCCCCCCCAGCGGATGCAGCACCTTGGGCAGACCGGAGCGCATGCGCGTCCCCTGGCCGGCGGCAAGAATAATGATGCTGAGTTTCATTCAGGATAATATGTAGTTAAATCAATATATCAGGTTAACGACCGTAACCCGCGATTCTGGAATCTGCTGGATGATAGCACGGGAATTTAAGCCCGAAAGGTCAGGGATACTCACCATTCCCGGCCGGGGGGCCGGTCCTACCTGGATTTGGATCGGGATTCACTGTAGGACCCGCGCCTCGCGGGGAAGCTTAAACTAGTGCAGCACCGGCATGGGCATGGGTTCCACGCCATTGGCCATCTCATCCTCGCTGGCCGCACGGATCTCGATAACCTTGATGTTGAAAGTGATGGTCTTGCCGACGAGGGGATGATTGCCATCCACCGTCAGCTTGCCATCGCCGATATGCGTGACGGTGAATTTACGTGACTCGCCCGCATCGTTCATCATTTCCACCTCGGCCCCGATATGGCGAAACTCGGGCGGAACATTATCGATATCATCGGTGAAGGTCAGGCTCGCGTCGTGCTGTCCGAATCCCTCTTCGGGGGTCAGCGGCACCTTGACAGTGTCCCCGACCGCGCAACTGTCGAGCGCCTGCTCGATTTTCTCGAACAGATCATGCTTGCCACCGTGGACATAGCTGATCGGTAGATCGGACTGCTCCACGATCTCGTCAGTCTCGTCCTGGATGGAATAGGTGAATGACACAACGGTGCCGTCACTGATGATGGTTGCTGTCATCAGGAGAAATGCGGGCTAGCGGTGCGTTTGCTCACGCAGCTTTTGTATCGCCCGCAACTGCGCAACCGACTGGGCCAGTTCGGCCTGTGCCTTGGCATAATCGATATCGGCCGACTTGTCGGCGAGCATTTTCTCTGCACGCTCCCTGGCCTCGAGTGCCTGTGCCTCATCGATATCGGCGGCGCGGATCGCCGTGTCGGCCAGCACGGTAACCACGTGTGGCTGTACCTCGAGCATGCCACCGGAGACAAAGAACGACTGTTCCTCACCGCTATCGGTCTGTACCCGCACTTCGCCCGGATTGAGACGGGTCAGCAGCGGCGCATGCCGCGGCGCAATGCCGATCTCGCCCATTTCGGCCGGGGCAAAGATCATCGTTGCCGTGCCCGAGAAAATCTCGGCCTCGGCGCTGACAATATCAACATGCAGGGTCATTGCCATCTTGTGATACAACCTCGGTTACAGTGTCTTGGCCTTTTCCGCGACTTCGTCGATGGTGCCAACCATGTAGAACGCCTGTTCCGGCAAGCCGTCGTATTCGCCGTTTGCGATGCCCTTGAAACCGGCGATGGTTTCCTTCAGCGTCACGTACTTGCCCGCGGTGCCGGTAAAAGTCTCGGCAACGGAGAACGGCTGGGACAGGAAGCGCTGCATCTTGCGTGCCCGGGTTACCGCCAGCTTGTCCTCTTCTGAAAGCTCGTCCATGCCGAGAATGGCGATGATGTCACGCAACTCCTTGTAGCGTTGCAGGGTTCTCTGCACGGAGCGTGCAATGTCGTAGTGATCGGCGCCGACCACGTTGGGGTCGAGAATACGCGAAGTGGAATCCAGCGGGTCCACGGCAGGATAAATACCCAGCTCGGCAATCTGGCGCGACAGCACCAGCGTAGCGTCGAGGTGGGCACAGGTCGTCGCCGGTGACGGGTCGGTGAGATCGTCCGCCGGGACATAGACGGCCTGGAAGGAGGTGATGGAGCCGGTCTTGGTGGAGGTAATGCGCTCCTGCAGCTTGCCCATTTCCTCGGCCAGGGTCGGCTGGTAGCCTACGGCCGAGGGCATGCGCCCGAGCAGTGCGGACACCTCGGTACCCGCCAGGGTGTAACGGTAGATGTTGTCGATGAACATAAGCACGTCGCGGCCCTCGTCGCGGAAATGCTCGGCCATGGTAAGGCCCGAGAGCGCCACACGCAGGCGGTTGCCCGGCGGCTCGTTCATCTGGCCGTAGACCATCGATACCTTGTTGAGTACGCCCGCCTCTTTCATCTCGTGGTAGAAGTCGTTGCCCTCACGGGTACGCTCACCGACTCCAGCG
>JAUVNM010000149.1 GCA_030599705.1 Gammaproteobacteria bacterium | reverse complement strand
CGACGTTGATTTCCATCGCGGCCAGACCGATCAGAATACCGATGCCGATTACCAGCCGGCGCACCGTGACCACAAGAAAATCACCCAGCAGTCTGGATGTTTGCCGGGAACGTGCCATGACCTTCTTCAGTGCCCTGGAGACCAGGCGCGAAAGAAACATGGCAACCAGCATGATCAGGATAAATACGCTGATGTTCTTCAACAGGCGCAACCCGCCTTCTTCCGACATCAGCCAGCCGGTGACCATGGTCCAGGTCGCACTGGCATCGGATACATCGATCTCGATGGCTGATACTGCGCCTACATACTTGCGGAATTCATCAACCTCCTCGGCTTTCCCGCCCTTGCGCTCGTAGTCATCAATTGCCAGGTTGGTCCGGTCAGCCAGGGCGGTCTGCTGTTCCCTCAGTCCGGTCAGGTACTTTAGCAAATTCTTTCTTGATTCAGCCCTGGCATCGGCGGCCTCCTGCACCCTGGTCTCTAACCCGGCGCTCTCCTTGTCGACATCATCTGCGTTTGTATCTTCCACACGGATGTCTGCCGCTGATGTTCCTGCGTCGGCATCGCCGGAGGCCGTTTCCGCCGCTGTCTTTTCCTGCTGCTCGATCTCTTTTTCCGCGGCCGCGGTGATCTGTGCGGCATCCTTGTCCTCTGCAGCCTTTCTGAGCATCTCCCCGGCTGCGTTTTTGGTCTCCTCTACGGTCTGTTCTGCCTGTTTCAGTGTAGCGGCAGCCTCCTCGTCATCAGGCTGTTCGCTGGCAGCCTGCCTTGCCTTATCGACGGCATCGAGTGCCTGCTGCAATTCGTCGGCCTTGTCGAGCTCTGCTTTCCTGTACTGCACCGCGATCTCCGCGGCGCTGATCTCCTGGACCTTTGCCTGCAGGAGTTTCAGCCAGCCAGCCACCTCGATACCGACTTCGGCCTGCGTCAGTGGTTTGAGCCTCAGCTTCAGTTCTGCCACCGGTATCAGCGGGTCACCGGTCGTAACGGGGTTACCGGATTCCGTGGTTACCTGTTCGCCAAATGCGGATGAACCGGCTACAAACACTAGCAAGATAAAGAAATACCGGAACCGGTTGTTCATATGAACTCCTTGTTAAATTGAACTGAGTTAATTGGTGTCAGAGCAAAATGTTACCTAACACCCTGCTACCTAGATCAACAAATCCACGCGCGGTTCGGCACCCTCTGCTGCGTCGATTACCGGCTTGCATGCCACCAGCCGACCGGGTTTGACTCCGTGCTTGTCGATAAAGTAGTCCTTGATGGCCGCATCGCGCCGATCCGCCAGATCGATCAGTTGCCTGTCATCGTTGGCCGGTGCTTGCTGCTGTGACTTTTTCTTGTCCTTGTCAGCCACCAGGGCCTGCTCCTGCAACGCAACCCGGTCTGCGGCCGTCGCCACCCCGCATAGCCTGACGTTGACATTGGGCCGCTGCTTGATGATGCCGGCGACCTTGTCGAGGTAGTCGTGGTGTGCCGCGTCTATATCTGCGGATGCCGGGGTGAATACCACCGGGTCCAGTTTTATCTCGGCGGCTTTTTCAGCGGCATAACGCGCCACCGTGACCAGCGACCCGTAGGGTTGCAACAACAGGGTCAGCGAGGTTATGACGCCTTCCCTGGTCGCCCTGGCGACCGCCTGGTTAATGGCATCGCTGGCGTCGAAATTCGGATTGTCGAGATCGCCCGTGATCGGCAGTTTGAGCCGGATGACATCATGCTCATCACGCAGCATGTCGAGTGCCTTGTTCAGCGGCACCGCCAGGTGGATTTCCATCTTGTCCAGCGACTTGCTCTCAACCGGGCTCAGTACCAGACTACGCAGCGTCAGGTTGTTCATGCCGTCCAGCTTGCCCTTGTCTAGAACCAGGGTGGAATCGGCATCGAGCTGTCCGCTGTCAAGCCGGTGCCCGATAGCATCAATGGCATACGGCGAGTACGGCGGCATCTCCAGGCCCTCGATATGAGCTTCCAGGTTCATGCTGAGCGTTTCGGCAAACGGCCGTACGGTCCCCTTGATTTCGACCTTGTTGTGCTTGGCGATGTTTCCTTGCAGATAGACATGCGTGTCCTGGTCTGGCTTTGCTGAGTCGATATCCCTGGTGACTGCCAGCATATTGAAACGCGTCTGGAATGCAGGGCTGACACTGTTGTCCTCCAGTGTCAGCGTCGCATTGGTGTTCTTGATAACCCCGACGCGGATGCTGGTGGCCTCGTCATCGGGTGCCTGCTGTCCGACTGCTTCCAGGGTTTCCTCATCATCGTCCGCAAACGGCAGACTGCCCAGGATCGTGGCCATGCGCCACTCCCCGCCCTTGTTGCGCCGCGCCACATAGGTGGCATGGTCCGAGAGTATGGTATCGATGGAGACGCGCTTGCCGTCGGTCACCTCGATATTCTCGAAACCCAGGCTGGCGATTTTCAGAGGCGGTGGTTCCCTGTCCTTGCCCTCTGGCGCATCGGCGCCGGTCAGTGCCTGCGCAAATACTACATCAGCAATCGCCAGGTTCTCGATGGTGATCCTGTCCACGCCCTGCACCCGGATGCTCTCGATGGCCAGCTTGCCGAAATGGACGAGGCGCAGGTCCTTGTCCCGGGGGTCCAGCCGGGTCTGTTCCAGCTCGAGTTTTCCGGCCACCTGCAGGTCACCGGATTCGGTATCGGCATAATCGACCGAACCATCCCACACCAGCTTGCCCTGTTGCAGGTTGACGCCCTCCCCCGGCATGTCAAATACCAGGTCGTCACTGGTAATCACGCCCCGGGTCCTGATCGTGACGGCATCGGCCAGGGTAAGATCTATCGACCCCTGCCATTGCAACAGTTTATTGGACAGGCTGTTCTCTGCCTGCACAAACTGCAGGTCATCAAGCCGGATCAGGCCCTCCTGCTGCGCCTGCACGGGCTGGCCGTGCAGCTGTTTTAATTCAAGGCGGGTATCCAGGGTGAGGCGGCCCGCCAGTCCGGAAATGGCCGGTTGTGCCATGGCGTCAAAGGTTGCCAGCGGCAGTCCGGTGACCTTGAGGCTGCCGCTGTAGCCATAGCCGTCCTCCAGCGACGGCAATTCCCCGTCAATCTCGAAACCAGCGCCGTTGAGTTCGCCGGTAGCCACCAGCGGTGCCGGCCGGGTCAGCCAGGTCGCCAGTTCCGTCAGGGCAAGCTCCTGTATCCCGGTCTTCAGTTGCAGATCGGGAGTGCGGTAATCAATCACACTATTCCTGATAACCAGCTCGATCACGCCATAGTCCCACGGCTCCCCCGGTGTTTCTTCCGGACCCGTATCATTGATACTGATACCACCCATGGTTATCTCTCCGTCGGCATCCTGCTCTATCAGCACGTTGACACCATCGACAACCACCGTCTTGACGTGGATCCGGCGATCCAGGAACGGCGACCAGTTAACTTCCAGCATCAGGTGCGGGATGACAAGGGTATTACGCTCATCAACGCTGATATTCAGCAACTCGACAGAGGCAATGCCGGTGAACGGGTTGAAATCAATATCATTGATCTCGACCTGCCCTGCACCATTCTCCAGCAGCCAGTCCTTGAGGACCCAGGTTATGCCATAGGGAATGGAGATGAGCAGCGCAAGGGCCAGAATAACGGCCAGCGCCGGCAGCCATAACCACCGGCGGCGCCCTGCCGGGACTGCCGACGTTCTGTTGTCGTTATCCGGCTTCGAATCCATGCCAGGATAGTTTCCTTGATCTGGTTGACAAGCGGGCTGGCAATCATACCAGCACCCCGGCTGGCAGATACAGGCAGAATAGCCTCCGAATATATGGCGGACACAAAAAAACCCGGAGTGTGTGACACGGTCCGGGTTCTATCGGCC
Source organism: Gammaproteobacteria bacterium (assembly GCA_030599705.1). Classification (GTDB taxonomy): domain Bacteria; phylum Pseudomonadota; class Gammaproteobacteria; order UBA9214; family UBA9214; genus SZUA-186. Next base: position 1,481 of record JAUVNM010000149.1, on the reverse strand, counting down.
TGCCAGGCAGGCTCTATCCAGGTGATTATTACGGATTCAGCGTCCCTGTGGAAAACGGCTTGCCGTGGACTCCGTCCCCGATTGCGCAGAATAATGCGCCGCCCCGGCTGCGTGGTATTCCGGTGTCGCGGTGAACGCAACGGATGTCAGAAAGGCCGATGACAGAATCACCGCTGCCAGAATTCGGAATGAAGTGAAAACACTTAACCAGTTTGAATAGCCCACGATGCTCCTCGAAACCTGTTGTATCCTGACCAGGCGGGTGTCAATACCAATGGCATTGACACCGGCATGAATGTAAGGAAGTAACGGCAGCAAGCTCAAAAAGTACACGCCTGATTGCAGGATTGTGGCTGGTTTCCCGGACATATGGGTCATTGCGGGCCCACAACGGCAACTCCCTGGACAGGGAAACAGGCAACAGTCCGGTCTGCCCCTGTGTATCTGCCTGTATTGGCTTGAAATTAGCAATTTAAAGTCTGGTCCCTGCAGGCCGCTACCCTTATACAGGGTAATCCTGATTCACACGGACATCGGGAGGCGGTACATGAGACATGCACATGAACGACGCTGGTCAGATGCAGCTGCATCCTATCCGCTCGAGGATAGTGACCATGACCTTGTCACGCATGACAGACGGCAGCTGGCAGACCGCCGTCTTGAAAATCTCGCGATGGAGGAACGCCAGACCCTGCTATCGGAAATGCCCTGGCTAACTTTTTACAAGCTGGTCTGATAACGAAAAAAACGTTCTTTAGATATTCCCTTCCAGGGAAACAAACAGAAAATGGAGCCGGCGAGAGGAGTCGAACCCCCGACATCTTCATTACAAATGAAGCGCTCTACCAACTGAGCTACGCCGGCATCATTAAACCAGGAGGTTATTCTAGTTAAATACGCATAGCACCGCAATTCATTCACACACACGCTGCTGCATGTGCACATCCGGAAACTCCTTCTCGATCAATGCAAGGTCGACGTCCTTGCCCCCCGGGTCTTCAATATTCAGCCAATGGGCGAGCCTGAAGCGCGGTTCCAGTGTCGGGTCCAGTCCGTATTTTCGAACAGCCGCAAGGCGTACCTCGGCCCGTGACAGTTCCCTGAATGTTCCGAGTGAAATCAGGTTATCCTTGCCGATGAAGTATTCCCGGTCTTTTTTACTGTCGAGCATAGTGGCGATTTCCTTCGCCTTGTCACGCTCCATTGCCGGCAGGTAAATCCAGTAGCCAATCACTTCATTTTCTTCAAAGTCATACTGTTCGGTTCTATATCCCGCCTGATTCAGCCGCTCTTCGACGGACTGTATTTCTACAACAGAAAAGAACGGGCCCAGCATTTGACAGCTGATTGTCTCCCCGGCACCGGGTGGCTGTGTCTCCGTAACGGCATCGACATCCACAGCCAGTGCTGCCTCGCGCTCTTCCAGCGTCACGAGCAGTTTTACATTGGCGGGCAATGCCGGCAACCCGGGTTCACCGACT
>JAUVNM010000299.1 GCA_030599705.1 Gammaproteobacteria bacterium | reverse complement strand
TGAGCGCATCAAGGTCATCGCTTCGGGCAAGCTGATTACCCCGGCTGATGTGGCCTGGGCACTGTGCATGGGGTACCGATTTCGTCGTCTCCGCCAGGGGCTTCATGTTTGCACTTGGCTGCATCCAGGCCCTGCAGTGCAACAAGAACACCTGTCCGACCGGAATCACGACGCATAACAAGCGTCTCCAGAAAGGCCTCAATCCCAGGGACAAGGCGGTCAGGGTAGCCAACTATGCCAGGAACATGGTCTACGAGGTCGGTACGATTGCCCATTCCTGCGGGGTCCGGGAACCACGCCAGCTGAAGCGTTTCCATGCGCGGGTCGTGACCGGCAATGGCCTGTCCATTCCCCTGAGCGAGCTGCATCCGGACACTACCGGGACGGAGGACACCAGCCAAGCCACCAGCACATGAGCGCCTGAACCGCGATGGAAACACCCCACGTAATTTTTCTGCTGACCGGCCTGCTGGTCCTGGCCATCGTTCTCCAGCCACTCGCACGGCGACTGCATATCCCGCTTACCGCCTTGCTGGTCATCGCGGGCTTCGTTGCCTCGGAACTCATGGTACTGGCCGGTATGGACACCGGGGTACGCGCCGGCAACTTCCATGACCTGGTATTTTATGTGTTTCTGCCGATCCTGATTTTCGAATCAGCCTATAACATCGATGTGCGGCTGCTGTTCCGGAACCTGCTCCCGATCCTGTTCCTGGCCATCCCCCTGATGCTGCTGTCGGCACTGCTAACGGCTGCACTGGTGTACGCCGGCATCGCACATCCCGACGGCTTCCCGTGGATTGCCGCCCTGCTGACCGGTGCCCTGCTCTCGGCAACCGACCCGGTCGCGGTGGTTGCGCTGTTCCGCGAGATGGGTGTCTCCAAACGGCTCGGCCTGCTGCTCGAGGGTGAAAGCCTGTTCAACGACGCCACCGCCATTGTCCTGTTCGGGGTATTCCTCGCAATCGCAACCGGGGCGGATGGCCCCATGACATGGACGGATGCAGCGGCGCACTTTTCCAGGGTCTTCTTCGGCGGCATGCTGGCCGGTGGCGTGGCCGGGTTCGTGATGGCCATTGTCATGAAGGTGATCAATGACCCGGTCACCCGGGCCGTGGTAACGGTCATCACCGCCTACCTGTCCTTCGCTATCGCGGAATCACTGCTGCATGTCTCGGGAGTGATGGCAGTACTGGTCGCAGGACTGGTACTGGGGCGCAACCGGGAGAAGGAAGGCTTCGTGCAGGAACTCTGGGAGTTCAATGCATGGATCGCGAATGCACTGGTGTTCCTGCTGGTGGGTGTGACCATCACAGTGGATATGTTCACGGAACGCTGGCTGGCGATGCTGATTGGCATTGCCGGTGTGATCATTGCACGTGCCATCGGGATATTCACCTTTGTCCCGCTGCTGTCTCGCATACTGCCCGTCGAGGCAATACCCCGTTCCTACCAGGTCACCATGTTCTGGGGAGGATTGCGGGGTGCGGTGACGCTGGCGCTGGCCCTGTCCCTGCCGACCTCACTCGATTACTGGTGGACCATTCAATCCATCGCATTTGGCGTAGTGCTGTTTACCCTGTTCATCCAGGCGACGACGGTCGGCCCACTGATCAGGCATTACAACCTGAACAAGGGCAACTAATTTCATACAGTTACGAGCCTTTCATCACAAATCACGCGATACCGGAAACCGGACTGCAAACACAGGAACCCGGGCGGTTCCCGCCCCCGGCAACACCGGAAGCGTGACCGGATTCCCGGAAATGCATCGTCCGGTCGCCCATACTGTAGTGAATGAAATGTTGTAGAATGATATTAGGAGTACGCTACAGTTATTGAAACATCCTGATTATGATCGCAGGGGGCCGGGATCCGAGACACCAGTCAATCATTGCACCTTTCCCCTAGACACAGTGATGAGGAAACCGGTCCCTTGCGTCATTTCTTCAGTTCCATGATCTTTTCAAACAACCCGTTGTCGTCCCATTCACGACTGCCAATCGCGCGATAGGCAATTGTGCCATCCGGCGCAACGACATAGGTAGTCGGCAGGCCCCTGACCGGCCACTGTTCAATCACAGCGCCGTCACGGTCCATCAGGAGTGGAAAATCGGCCGGGTAATCGGCCGTGAAAATAAATATCGTATCCTCATCCTCTCCCATGTTGATCGCTAGCAAGGCAATGCCTTCCTTCTCAAACCGGCGCCAGGCGCGATTCATGGAAGGAATTTCCTCACGGCAGGGCGGACACCAGGTTGCCCAGAAGTTGATAATGACCGGCGTGCCACGATAATCCGACAGGCGGTGCGTTTTTCCGTCGGTATCCTGCAATACGAAGTCAGGTGCCAGTACACCTTCCGGAACGGGCGCCAGTGTCTGTTCCGCAACCCCCGGACCGGAAACCGCGATCAGTATTATCAACAATGGCGGAAAGATTCTCATACCATCACTTCAGTTTGTCGACATCGGGAGCACATTCCACCCCATCGATGTTGCCGGATCGGTCCGCTGCACCTGCTTTCCAGAAAACCTCGAGATCAAATATCGAACCCGGGGGAATCCCGTAGGCAGTCAGCCCCCAGTTATAGTCACCGGGCAGGTACTCCTGCTGTGTCGGAAACATGCCCCAGCGGACCACGAGTTTCGCGGCATGACTCGCCTGCTCATCCGTCCACGACTCAAGCCAGGACTCCTTCAGTTTAATTCCCGTCACCTTGCCGGCATGCCGCATGCGCCATTGCGTCAGATTGATCGCAACCGGCCGGCCGGTTGCCGAGGTACCGTTATTGCGTATGATTGTCTGAAACATGCAACTGGTCGCCAGTTCCTCGATAACTTCCCGGGAAAATTCGTGATTCATGAACAGCGCCCGGGTCTGGTCCGGCAGTCTCTGAATCAGTTCGATTTCGATATCAGCATCGGTAAAGTGCCAGCTCTTCAGGCCGTTGTCCTCGTTCACGCCCCGCACCACACCCGCATGTGCAAACGCAGGCGCCAGGCTGCACAACGCACACAGCAACCGGAGCATACTGCTGACGGAGGCACCCTGGCAGGAATTCAGGGAGAGGGGCATATGGAGAAACAGGGTGACAGGTGCGGGAAATCATTCATCCAGTTTGGTGCCTGCGAATACCGATT
>JAUVNM010000151.1 GCA_030599705.1 Gammaproteobacteria bacterium | reverse complement strand
ATCTCTCACCGAACTGAGGCATGCCACCGAGGTGGACATTGAGATCGATCGCAAAGGTGTGCCCATGTTTTTCCATTTCGATTTTGCGGACCTTGAGCAGGCCGCCGGCAGCGAAGAGAAAACCGTGGATAGCAGCGAACCCGCCACGGAGAAACCGGCAACGGAAACAGACACACCGCAGACTGATAGCGAAAACGCCCCATGACTTCGCCCGAAAAATCCAGTAATCCTTCACTGAGCGGCACACAACGGATTGCCGTCATCAGCCTGTTTTTTGCATCGGGTTTTGCCGGACTGGTCTACGAGGTCCTGTGGATGAAGGAACTCGGCCTGCTGTTCGGTAACACGGCACAGGCAGCGGCCACCACGTTGGCGGCATTCTTCCTTGGCATTGCAGGTGGCGGCCTGGTATTCGGCCGTATCGCAAAACGTGTTCGAAACCCCTTGCGTCTCTATGCCCTGCTTGAGCTTGGCGTCACCCTGAGTGCGCTGCTTTACTTTATATTACTGGATCTTTATCACTCCATCTATGGTGCACTGTTCGATGGCCTGCATGTCAGCGGCACATTATTCATTGCAGTGAAATTTCTACTGGCACTTGGCGTACTCATGCCACCGGCTTTTTTTATGGGCGGCACCTTGCCGGTCATGAGCCAGTTCCTGGTGCGGCAGCGTGACCGCCTTGGCACCACGGCCTCGATCCTGTATGCAATAAACACCTGTGGTGCGGCGCTAGGCGCATTTGCCGCAGGATTCTTTTTACCGCGGTTACTTGGTTTCACGAATGCGTACATAACTGCGCTGGCTATCACTGCTTCAGTCGCCCTGCTTGCCGGCTTGTTGTCGCGGCGGCTCGCTATACCCGTAACAGTCATACCTGCGGCCGACACCTCACCACCGTCACCGGAAACCTTCAGCGGGCTTCAACCCTGGCAGATACACACCCTTGCGTTCCTGTCCGGCTTCATCACACTTGCGCTCGAAGTGTTATGGACACGGATGTTTTCGCAAGTAATGCAAAACTCGGTCTATACTTTCTCGGCCATCCTGGTGGTATTCCTGTTTTCCCTGGCCGCAGGTGCCGCAGTGGCACGCGTTCTCGCCGGCAGTCGCTTGCGGCAGCTACCTACACTGATCGTACTGATGATCATTGGCGGCCTGCTGGTCGGCGCTTCACCTTTACTGTTCAGCGTGTTCACCGATGGTCTGACCTCCTACCGCAGTGAAGCTGGTTGGATCAGCTATATCATTGGTGTATTCACTACCATCTCGGTAGTCATCCTGCCGGCCGGCATACTGCTCGGTACCGTTTTCCCCTACCTGTTAAAGATCGCCGAACGCATGCAGCTCCCCCCCGGCCAGACCGTTGGCGACCTTGTGGCCATGAACACCATTGGCGCCGTGCTTGGATCACTGGCAGCCGGCTTTTTCCTGCTGGATATCTTTGGCCTGTGGCGCAGCCTGCAGCTGATGGCCGGCGCCTACCTGCTAATGGGACTCATATTGACGTTGAAGCTACCCGTCTACCGGCTTGCCTGGTCCGGTGCCCTGGTTGTCTGCCTCGCCTTGCTGGCATCAGCACTGGACGCCACACATCTGCCGATGGTGACGCTGGATCCGATAAAGAAAAAGGAATTTCTGATCGAGCTGTATGAAGGCAGTGGCGCCTCGGTAGCCGTGGTGACCCGCCGCGATTCATTGCGCATCAAGGTCAACAATTACTATGGCCTGGGAGGAACCGGTGACCATAACAACGAGGAACGCCAGTCCCACCTGCCACTGCTGATCCACCCGGAGGCAAAATCAGTGTTCTATCTTGGCATGGGTACCGGCATCACGGCCGGTGCCGCCCTGCAACACCCGGGTGTGGAGCGCGTAGTGGTCACCGAAATTTTGCCTGACGCCGTGCGCGCCACCCGCGAGCATTTCGGTGACTGGTTACACGGCCTGTATGACGATCCACGTGCCGAGGTCATCGCCGAGGACGGCCGTAACTACCTGCTGGGTACCCGGGAAAACTTTGACCTTATCATCGCCGACCTGTTTGTCCCCTGGAAAGCCGGTACCGGCACACTGTACAGCCTTGAGCATTACAGGGCTGCGCGCGAACGCCTGAATCCGGACGGGATCTATGCACAGTGGTTACCCCTGTTCCAGATCAACCGCAGGGAGTTCGATTCCATTGCCCGTACCATGCTCGAGGCCTTCCCCCAGGTAACGGTATGGCGGAGCAAGTTCCACGGCAAGGTACCCATCATCCTGCTGGCCGGCCACAATGGTACGGAACCCCTCGATATACAGGGTTTGCAATCTCGTTTGTCTGCAATACAGCGTGATGTGCCTGCCGACCCGGACACTGATACCATCGGAGTTGACGCCGTCCCTGCAACGGCCGAGCATATACTGCTGTATTATGCCGGCAACCTGACTCGTGCCGCCGGCCTGTTTGCGAACAGCCCGATCAATACCGATGATCGGCCCGTCGTTGAGTACAGTGCACCCGTTTCATATGCGAGTACAAAAGCAGGTACAGATCAGTGGTTCCGGGGTGAGCCGTTATTGACCTTCTACAAGTTGCTGCTGCGAATTACACCACCGGAAGAGGACCCTTACCTTGTTGCCGGTGGTCCATCCACCCCCTTGCTGGTAAATGCCGGTTACCAGCTGCATGGTGAACGCATTTACCGTTACCTGGGAATTCCGCGCGCAGCAGCGCAGGCCAGGAATGAATTCAACCAGCTTTTAAGAAAAGCACACAGTCTATCCGGCCAGGTGCGCAAAGAGTAGTCTGACGAGGAGTAAACAAGCGTGAAACAACTGACATTGCCCCTAATTACTGCAGTATTTCTTGTTGCCCTCGTTGTGGGCTGCAGTGATAGTCAGGACCCTGTCGCGACATCATCAGTTGATCCGGCCATCCTGCTGTTACAGGCGGAAACCGAACTTCCCCTCGCAGCAAAGGCTGGAGATACGGAACGACTGAAACGTTATCTTGACCAGGGCGTATCGATTGAACTGCGCAACACCGAAGGCAAGACACCGTTGATGCTGGCCGCTGAGGCCGGTCATGCAGAAGCCACCGCCTACCTGGTGGAACGTGATGCCAATGTGAATGCCCTGACCCCGGAGAGCGGCACGGCGCTGATGTTTGCTGCATTCGGCGGCCACACTGACATCGTCAAGGTCCTGCTGGATGCCGGTGCAAACATCAACGCCAGCGATCCATCAGGGCTGACTGCACTGGTCTATGCCAGTGGCACGGGACATACTGAGGCAACCCGCCTGCTGCTGGAACGAGGTGCCAACCCGAGCACCTTGTTTCTGACGTCTAGAACACCTCTCTCCAAGGCTGCCGAAGACGGCAATGTGGAGATCGTCAGGCTACTGCTTGACTCCGGCGCAATCACCGAACCGGTCCAGGCCAACGGGGAAACACCTGCCGCCATACCGCTGGTGCTGGCTGCCGGTCAGGGACACACCGCGGCAGTGGAGGCACTGCTGGATGGCGGCGCCGATATCAATGCCGTTGACTTCCAGGGAATGAGTGCGATCAACGCCGCACTGAAAGAACCCTATCCGGAGACCGCAAAGCTACTGCTGGACCGGGGCGCTGACCCCGAGGAAGCCCGCCTGGCTGGCGTGACCCCGTTGATGCTGGCAGCTCACCACAACCTGACTGCCATTGCCGATGACCTGATCGGGAAAGGTGTCAACATTAATGCCAGCGACAGCAGCAACGGCAATTCGGTCCTGTTCTATGCAGTGCAGGCAGGGCATGCTGACATGACCAGAAAACTGGTTGCAGCAGGAGCGGATGTTGGCGGCAATGAGAAACAGGGTGCTGCCACGATCCTGCGAGCCTGCAGTGATGGGCATCTTGAGATTCTGAAAATCCTGCTCGAACAGGATCCGGATATCAATGCGGGTGATATGACGGGACGCAACTGCCTGCACTATGCCATTGAGGGCGGCCACGCTGACCTGGTTGCCCTGCTCGTCTCCACCGGTGCCAATATCAATTCCCGGAATTCCTTTGGTGCAACACCCTTGATCCGCGCTATTCTGCTTAAACAGCCGGAGATGGCCCGGTTGTTGGTCACTTCCGGCGCCGACACGAACCTGGCAGATAAAAATAGCATGACGGCATTGATGTATGCCGTTAAAGAGGAAGATTCTCAGCTGGCTGAAGAATTGCTGGAGAAAGCTGACGACGTCAACACGGCATCGAAAGCCGGTCAAACCGCCCTGATGTTTGCGGCAGGCACCGGCAACACCGGGGTAGTCCGGCTGCTACTGGACAAAAAGGCAAACCTCCACGCCACAGACAGTACTGGAAAGACGGCCCTGCATCATGCCGCCCGCAAACAGCATGCGGATACGGTCGAACTGCTGCTGGCAAAAGGTGCATCGGCTAATGCCAGAGACCTGAAGGGTAATACGCCGCTGCTCAATGCGGCGGAGGGTGGCAGTGTTGAGGTCATCAAACTACTGCTCGCAGCCGGCGCTGACATGCAGGCCACGAACAGCTACGGCTACGGCTTCCTGGTCATTGCCATGAAGACCGGCAACGGGGAGGCTGCCATGTACGGGCTCGGGAATGGGGCCGATCGGTCAACTCCTGATAAACAAGGTCTGACCCCTCTGGTTCAGAACTGGCGGCTCGGACTACCGAAGCTATTATTCCGACGCTGGCATCCGGGACCTGGTCACGAATCGCTATGCCGAGGATATCTCTACCTTTGGCTACGAATTCGGCGAATACCCAATCAGAAAAGCAGCCCAATGCTAGTGTCCGCTTTCCATGTTCCCCGACATTAAGATATTAACATTTAATGACCGGGTCGATATTTGCCGACTCGTATCCGGCCCCTAAACGGCGACTTTCAGTACTTTCTCTCCGTTCTGGCACTTACGCTGAACGGCAACTGTGGGTCGTACTCGGTCTTTTAGGCTGAAGTTCCTTTCCAGAAAGGTCGAACTTTCCCTGTATTATCAATACGATATTGAAATATTGACCTGCAAGGTCCTGTCTACATTTTGATCGCTTTCAGCAGCTGAAAAGCCTTTCGTTGGTTCCGTGTGGGTTGGGTGTCGATCGTAAAAGAGGGCGAGCCCGCCTCTGCATCCCGGCTTTGACAGGTGTTGCGAACAATCGTCGCCAGGTTGCGCAGTAATGACTGAAAGCTATGGGCTGGCGACCCATCCGGGAGTTGCTTACTCCGCACCTTGGCGGTGGCCGCTGATGAACGCTCAGCCGGCGCGACAGGATCTCTGTCCCGTTT
>JAUVNM010000353.1 GCA_030599705.1 Gammaproteobacteria bacterium | reverse complement strand
GGCGGGTATGTTGGCCTCATCGTCGAGGTCTGACGGTATGGCATCGATCAGGTCGTTATCTTCTTCAAAGTTGTGGTAGGACATTTCCGCGAGGATGATGCCGGGCAGGGCGCGGATGCGCTTCAGGCCATCGACCTCGTCTCTGATGTGTTCGGCTTCCTGGGTGATGACGATGCGGCCGGTTGCCGCCTCGATGTGATGGACGTCGATGCCGTCCATTTCGTTCAGCTGCTCGACCATGGATTCAACCCGTTGCGGGGAAACAATGACGAGGATGCCCGATACATTCATTATTGTATTGCCTCCGTGGTGACGGATTTCTCACGCCATCTTATTTGTATAGACAGATTCGACCGGTAATTCCATGATCTATGTCAAGAAGACGCTGCCCGGCCGGTCACTCGGGGCTTTTGCTGCGATCACCCAGCAGGCGCATGGACCCGGCGAGCAGGAAGATGATCAGCGCCAGCAGCCCCAGTTCCGCCAGCAGCGCCTGAAAAACCGGATCGGTTATGTCGATGTGACTGGAGCCTTCCGCCGTGAGGATCAGTATGCGCCGGATGGCCGCGATAATGCCGACGATGAGAAACGGTTCGGTCTCGAGCATCTGGGTGCGCGAGATACGCCCGACGGTGTAGATGATTTCCGCCAGCATCAGTGCCAGCAGGACACGGTCCAGCAGATGCACCATGGCCGTGGTGTACTTGCCCTCCATGATGCTGCCGGCCATCTCGATGAGGGCGGCAACCAGCAAACCGGCTGCCGCGAACACCAGGATGTAACCGGCGGCAAGGTAGATATAGTGCTCGGCCCGTTCCAGGTTATTGGTGCGCTCTTCACTGGTGTTTGTCATTCGGGGACCCTTGCCGGTTGTTGTATTATTCCGGTCTGTTTCGACGATAAGGGATGCTACCGCGTTCCTCTTGAATTTTACAACCGGATCTGTGAGTATCGGCGAAAATAACAGTGTGGGGGGTATGGAGCCGCATATCCGACTTTATAACTTTAATAACTGGATAACAGGCTCCAGCAGGCAGGGAACGCAATGCGTTTTCCTTTGTCCCGTTGGTTCTTCCTGCATCACCCGACGACCCGGTGCACAGCACCGGGCGGCCCCTCTGTTTGCATCAACCAGTCAAGGAGAACGCGCATGAGTCAACTAACCCCTGAAGAGGAACAGAAGATCCTCGACAGTGCGCCCAAGGGTACCTTTGCGCTGATGCTGCTGGTCGGTGCGCTGATCTTCGCCGGCTGGGTCTATATGTTTTTTTTCATGTTCCTTGAACATGGACCGGTTAGTTAGCGCACCAGGAGGGCGGCATAATGGTTGATCCACTGAAAAGTATCTGCGAAGACCCGCTGGAAAGAAAATGGGTGTGGATATCCCTTGCCATGGCTGTCGTAATGGGGGTGGTGCTGGGTTATTACGCCGTGGCCAGCAACCTCCACCCGCCAAGCAATGTCGAGACCATTGACTCCTCGCGCTTGCATCTGACGGAAGAGTTCGCCGAGGACAACCTCGGCGTGAAGACCAATCCCGATGGCAGCCTGACGGTCACCCTGGTGGCCGCACGCTACGGCTTTTACCCGCCGCGCATCGAGGTCCCGGTCGACACGCAAGTCACCTTCCGGATTGCCAGTGCCGATGTCCTGCACGGAGTGCATGTACCGGGTACCAACATGACCACCATGGTCGTCCCGGGTTATATCTCAGAGGTCACGACAACGTTTCCGCGTACGGGGGAATATTCCCTGCTGTGCAATGAATACTGCGGACTGGGACATGACTCGATGTGGTCGCGCCTGGTGGTAGTGCCGAAGGCTGCGGGAGGGCAATCATGAAGGATGACAAGGCAGCCAACCTGGGTCTGGCCAATATGTGGGTCGGCTTTATTGCCTTCCTGGCCGCAGCCGTGCTGGGCGTCTATCAGGTCGTCGAGCGCAGCGGAGTGGCGCCGGCCATCGAGTCGCCCGAACTGTACTTTGCCTCGGTGTCCACGCACGGGGTGCTCATGGGCTTTGTGCTGACCACGTTCCTGGTGATGGGCTTCGGCTACTACACGGCAACCACCAGTCTCAGGCAGGCCGTGTGGAACATGCCACTGGCCTGGTTCGGCTTCTGGTTGTCGATCATCGGTGTGCTGCTGGCGGCCGGGCCCCTGCTGACCGGCAATGCCTCGGTGCTGTATACCTTCTACCCACCGCTAATGGCGCACCCGGCGTTCTATATCGGTGCGACGTTGCTGGTGGTGGGTTCCTGGGTCTGGTGCCTGGAGATGGTCATGATGATGGCCGTCTGGAAGCGTGCCCATCCGGGTGAAACCGTGCCGCTGGCCATGTACGGCACCACCGCCAATGCCATTCTCTGGTTTATTACCAGCCTCGGGGTGGCCTCGGAGGTGCTGTTTCAGCTGATTCCCTGGTCCCTGGGGTGGATTGAAACCGTCGATGTGGGTCTGGCACGCACCCTGTTCTCCTGGACATTGCACGCGATTGTGTACTTCT
>JAUVNM010000333.1 GCA_030599705.1 Gammaproteobacteria bacterium | reverse complement strand
TGAAACCGGCGTACAGCGCCTGTCAGAGATGCCCGGTAAGGTCGACCTGGCATCGGCGGGTTACTCGAAGGACCGGCGCCCTCTCCGGGAATATTTACCGTGCCCGGCGAGGGCGCCGGTCCTACGAGTAACCCGCCGATGCCAGGTCGACCGTACCGGGCATCTCGGACAGGCGCTGTACGCCGGTTTCAATACGCCCGTCTGCATGCAGTGACAGCCAGCGGAAGCCGGGCGCCGCCGTGTCTACGGCGAACGCGTCGCTGCCGGGCAGGAACTGGATACAGGTCGACGGTGTGGCCAGCATCCGGACGCTACCGCGCATCCGGTCGAACTCCTGGTGGACATGGCCCCAGAGGATGGCGCGCACCTGTTCATGGCGGTCAATAACCGAGAAAAATTCGTCCGCGTTGTCGACTGCCATGGTGTCGAGCCAGCGGCTGCCCATGGGGACCGGCTGGTGATGCAGGCAGACCAGGGTATGCGATTCCCGGTCGGCTGCCAGTTGATTTTCAAGGGATTGCAGTGCGGCGCTGCCGAGATGCCCGCCATCGCTGCCGGCAACTGTTGAATCAAGGAAGATGAAATTCCAGTTCCCCTTGTGCGTATGTGCTGCATAGTGCAGCAGGCCGTCCTTCAGGGTCTGCTGCAGGGCCTGCGCTTCGTCGTGATTGCCCGGCAGGCAATAGACCGGGATGCCAAAACTTTCCAGGTGCGAGAAGATGCGCCGGTAGGCGGCGGGGGTGCCATCATGCACCAGGTCCCCGGTGGCCAGGATCATGTCTGCCGGCAGGCGCCGTGCGCTGACTTCGCCCATGACGGCCTCCAGGGATTGCTCCGTGTTCAGGCCCAGCAGGCAGCCGTTACTGTCAGCGAACAGGTGGGGGTCGGTAATCTGCAGGACATTGATCACCGCTTTCGCTTTTGGATGCCTGGTAATGTTTGTCATCCTGTTTTTCTTCACATCGTGAGTGTCAGTATATTACGGGCTGCCGGCATGCGGTTTATGTGCTGACTTTGCCCGTGGCCTTCAAGGATGGTATCGGCCATAATTATCCGGAAATTAGTGGGTTACAAGGAGAAAATGCGTCAATATTCACAAAAATACTGACTACCGTGTCAAATAAAACCCTGCCGCCGGTGGCAGACGGGTTGACGCTGGTGCTGAAGAAGTGACTCTTCCCCTGATTGAGCGGGTAGATTGCCGTTGTAGGGCCGAATTTATTCGGCCAGTCATGACTGCATCTTGATGACGGATCGCGATGAAACGCCGATGGTCGAATGAATTCGACCCTACAGTTCTGCTAATCCAGTGCCTTGAAATACACCTTCGAATTGCGCTGGTAGTTGTACAGGCTCTTTTTCCTGCCCGGGAGCTGTTTAAGATCCCCCGGCACAAAGCCGCGCTCGCGGAACCAGTGCGCGGTTCGCGTGGTCAGCACAAACAGCCCCTGCAGCGACACGCCGGCAGCCCGTTCCTCGATCGCGGCCAGCAGGGCGTCGCCGCGTCCCGCGTTGCAGTAGTCGGGATGGACGGCGAGGCAGGCAAGTTCGGCGAGTTTGCCTTGCTCACCGGGGTAGAGTGCCGCACAGCCGATAATCATCCCGTCACGTTCGATGACCAGGAAATGGTCGATTTCCATTTCCAGCCGCTCACGCGAGCGCTTCACCAGGATACCTGCTGCCTCGAGCGGTTTGATGAGTTCCAGTATGCCGGCGACATCGTCGATTACCGCTGCACGCAGTCCGTCGTATATTTCCGCGGTTACCAGCGTGCCACTGCCGTCGCGCGTGAACAGTTCAAGCAGCAGGGCGCCATCCTTTGAACGGCTGACGATATGGGTGCGGCGGACACCCTTGCGGCAGGCCTGCACGGCATGTTGCAGATGCCTGACGGTGTCCCCGGGCAGCTTGCGGCGTGATTCCAGCAAGCTCGCTGCAGCGCGCAGTGACAGCTGGGAAATCAGCCGCCGCCGGCCGTCCCTGAGGTCGGCGGCCTCGGTCAGCAGGATCAGCTTGTCGGCCTGCAACTCGCTGGCGACCGCGCTGGCGATTTCTCCGGCACTGAGGTTGAACACCTCGCCGGTCGGCGAGTACCCCAGCGGTGACAGCAGGACGATCCTGCGACTGTCCAGGTGCTGGTGGATGGCGCCGGCATCGATGCGCCGGACTTCACCGGTGTGGCAGTAATCGATACCGTCGCGGATACCGAGCGGGCGTGCCGTGACGAAATTACCGGAACTTGCACCAATGCGCGCCCCGGCCATCGGTGTGTTGGCCAGTCCCATGGACAGCAAGGCCTCTATTTCAACGCGTACGGTCCCCGCGGCCTCCTTGACGCACTCCAGGGCGGCATCATCGGTTACCCGCAGACCATTGGCATATTCCAGCCGCGCAGCGCGCGCCCGCAGCCGGGTTTCGATCTGCGGCCGGGCGCCGTGCACCAGCACCAGCCGGATGCCGAGGCTGTGCAGCAGCGCAATATCATGCACCAGGTCGGCAAAGCGGCTGTCAGCAACCGCCTCCCCCCCGAACGCCAGCACAAACGTGCCGCCACGGTGGGCATGAATATAGGGCGCCGACTGCCGAAAGCCGTCAATAAAGGTTTTGTGCCAGTCTTTTTTGTCCATGGTCCGATCCGCTATTGCAGTGTTTGCTAGTGGCCCAGTTTTGCATCAAACAGGTCTGGCGGAATAAATTCCGCCCTACAACACCGTTCTT
>JAUVNM010000253.1 GCA_030599705.1 Gammaproteobacteria bacterium | reverse complement strand
GCACTGCTTGTAGGCCGGCTGGCGCGAGTGCGGGTCCAGCAGTCCCAGTGACAGGCGGTTGACGCACTCGTGGTAGTGGAACGGGATGAACACCATATCCTGCGGCACGCGCTGGGTGCACTGCACCATGACTACGGCATCGCCGCGGCGCGAGGTCAGTCTGGCATAGCTGCCATGTTCAATGCCGAGTTCAGCCGCGGCATCCGGGTTCATCTCCATATACGGGGTCGGGCTGAACTTGTTGGCATTGCCGATCTTGCCGGTGCGGGTGCGGGTATGAAAATGTTCCACTACGCGGCCCGAGTTCAGCCAGAACGGATAATCATCGTCCGGGCGCTCGTTGTTGTCGAAGAACGGCAGCGCGATCAGTTTTGCACGGCCACCCTCGAACTGGAAAACGCCGTCGGTATATAGCCGTTGTGATCCTTCCGGCGCCGTTTCCTCGTTACAGGGCCATTGCAGGCCGCGATGTTCCTCGATCCTGTCATAGCTCATGCCGGAGTAGTCCAGCATGCGGCCCTTCGACAGTTCCTTCAGTTCGTCAAATACGCCCTCGGCAGTCTCCGGGAAGTTGATCTTGCGGCCCTGCTCGAAGCGCTTCGCGGTCTCGCTAAAGATCCACAAGTCAGTCTTTGAATTAGCGTGCGGTTTACATACGTTGCGAATCAGGTTGACGCGCCGCTCTGTGTTAGTGAAACAACCCTCCTTTTCCGCCCACACAGCGGCCGGCAGGAACACATGGCTGTACTCGTTGGTCTCGACGTCGCGGTAGGCGTCCTGCACCACCAGGAACTCCAGCTTCTCCAGTGTCTTGCGGATGCGCGGCGTGTTCGCCATGGAGGTCAGCGGGTTGGTGGCGATCAGCCACAGGCCCTTGACCTGTCCGGTCTCGATGGCGGGCAGGATGTCGGTCATGAACATGCCGCGCTGTTTCGGGAAGAACTCCGGGTCGATGCCCCAGAACCCGGCAATTTCCTTGCGGTCCTGTTCCTTCTCCAGTGCCCGGTAACCGGGCAGACCGGAACACGAGGACCATTCGCGCGTGCCCATGGCGTTGCACTGGCCGGTGATGGACAGTGACGAGCCGCCGGGCTTGCCGATATTGCCGGTCATCAGGTTGAGGTTGTTGATGGCCACTACGCCGTCGGAGCCGTGCGTGGACTGGTTGATGCCCATGGTCCAGATGGTCATGGCCGCATTCGCCTTGCCGTA
Source organism: Gammaproteobacteria bacterium (assembly GCA_030599705.1). GTDB lineage: Bacteria > Pseudomonadota > Gammaproteobacteria > UBA9214 > UBA9214 > SZUA-186. The sequence goes on along the minus strand of JAUVNM010000253.1, from coordinate 2,458 downwards.
GATGCGCGCCACGTTGCGGATGGTGTCCGCGTCGATCCCGCAGATCTTCGCGGCCGAGACCGGATCATAGTCCTGTACCAGCGCGGCAAATTCGTCAAAGCCTTCCGTGTGTGCCTCGATATACGCCCGGTCTTCCAGGCCTTCCTCGAGGAGGACATGTGCCAGGGCATTGAGCAGCACCAGGTCGGTACCGGGTGCGACCGGCAGATGGATGTCAGCGAACTGCGCAAACATGGTGACGCGCGGGTCCACCACGATGAGCGGGAATTTGCGCTGCTCGCGGATCTGCTGCAGGCGCCAGTAGATAACCGGGTGCTGTTCCGGCAGGTTGGAGCCGAAGGCCAGCAGGCAGTCGGTGTGTTCGAAATCATCATAACAGCCGGGTGGGCCGTCGGAACCGAACGAGCGCTTGTAACCGGATACGGCCGAGGACATGCACAGGGTGGTGTTGCCGTCATAATTGTTGGTGCCGATGACGCCGCGTGCGAGCTTGCCGAGGGTGTAGAACTCCTCGGTCATGATCTGGCCTGTGGACACGATGGCAAAGGCATCACGCCCGCAGGTTTCCTGGATGCGTTTGATTTCGTCAGCGGTCTTGTCCAGTGCCGCGTCCCAGCTGGATTCAGTGAAGTCTTCCCAGTGATTATTGCGGATCAGCGGCTGGTCACCGCGGCCGGCGGTCTTGCGGAACAGTTCATGCTCGAAGATGCCCTTGATGCACAGCTTGCCACGGTTGACATCGGCATCGGCGACCCCGCGCGAGGCCACCGGCTCACCATCGGCATCCAGGCCAACCTCGATGGAGCAGCCGGTGGAGCAGTACCCGCAGGTGGCATAGCGCCATTCCTTCACGCCCTTGTCGGCGATCTTGATGGGGTTCTTTTTGTTGCGTCCGAAGAGCATGGCCAGTATTCATCGATTTGCTGTAGGAGCGGGCATGCCCGCGAACTGTTCGCCAGCAAGCTGGCTCCTACTGGAAAGGTTTATCACGCCGCGGCTTCACTGACATTCAGTGCCAGGTAAACGAGGCCGTTTTCTATCCTGGTTGCAAAGGTATTGGTGCAGCCTGCGTCCGGTCCCAGTGCCTCACCGCTGGCGAGATCGATCTTCCAGTTGTGTAGCGGGCAGGTCACCGAGGTGCCGTGCACGATGCCCTGCGACAGCGGCCCCTTCTTGTGGGGACATTCGTCTTTAATGGCAAATACCTCGTCGCCAGCCGTGCGAAACAGGGCGATGCTCATGGTGTCGGTCTGAAGGACACGTGCGCCGAGTTTCGGTATGTCATCGAGTTTTGCGATTTCAGTCCAGTTGGTCATGGTTTTTGCCTCTAAAAAGATCTGCCACAGAGAACACAGAGATTATTAATGCCGGTTCTCTTCTGAATGCGCGACAAGGCCGGTTTGCCGGGTTTCAGCAAAGTTCGTCATTACCGCGAAGACGGATATCCAGTTATTTTGCACAGCTGTTTCTACAGGCTGTGGTTCTTCATAATGCTGTAATTGCAGTAACGGGTAGTCAGTTCCCATCTTTTCCATCTCTGTGTCCTCTGTGCTCTCTGTGGCTAAAGCTGTTCTACGCTATCTTCAGCGAGGTGAATTCATGCTGCTCGGCGCCCCCGGCGCGTTCCTTCCACGGGTCGATCTGGGAAAACTGCTGGGAATACAGGAAGCGCTCATGCAGCGCCTTGCGGCCGGCCGCGTCTTCCAGCAGGCGTTCCTTGATGTAACTCAGGCTGACGCGCTCCAGCCAGGGTGCGGTACGCTCCAGGTAGTGCGCCTCTTCACGATAGAGCTGGGTAAATGCGCCGCAGTACTCCAGCACTTCTTCCTCGGTGTCGACCTTGCACAGCAGGTCGGTGACGCGCACCTTGATGCCGCCGTTACCGCCGACATGCAATTCATATCCTGAATCCACGCATACCACGGCGAAGTCTTTAATGGTGGCCTCGGCACAGTTGCGCGGGCAACCGGACACCGCCAGTTTGTATTTGTGCGGCATCCACGATCCCCAGGTCATTTCTTCAAGGATGATGCCCAAATGGGTGGAGTCCTGGGTACCAAAACGGCACCACTCGGAGCCGACACAGGTCTTCACCGTACGCAGCGCCTTGCCATAGGCATGGCCGGAGACAAATCCGGCCTCGGCAAGATCGCCCCAGATGCCCGGCAGTTCGTCTTTTTTAAGACCGAGCATGTCAATGCGCTGGCCACCGGTAAATTTGACCGTCGGCACCTTCCACTTTTCCGCGATCCGGCCGAGGGCCATCAATTGCTGTGCCGAGGTCTCACCGCCAAAGATGCGCGGGATGACAGAATAGGTGCCGTCTTTCTGGATGTTGCCGTGGGCGCGTTCGTTGATAAAGCGTGACTGCGCATCGTCTTCGTAGTCACCGGGCCAGTAGGCCAGCAGGTAGTAATTCAGTGCCGGGCGACAGGCCGCACAGCCGTCGGGTGATTTC
>JAUVNM010000191.1 GCA_030599705.1 Gammaproteobacteria bacterium | reverse complement strand
CTGCTGAAGATCGAGCCGTGCCCTGATTTCCTGTCCGCTGCCCGCCAGCTCGAACTTTTTGACGCCTGTCTTCCGGCCTTTGATGACAAAGGATTTGCCGGCCAGGGTGTCGGAAAGCCGCTGGCTGAGTGTTGCGAAATCCAGGTTCACACCCAGGTGCAGATTCAGCCCGGCGGACCGGGGATAATAAGTTCCCAGTGGTGGCAGCGGTGCCGGTTTGCCGGCGGGTTCAGATCCGGTCACCAGCACCGGCTGCAATGTAACGGCAAGATGTGCGTCGATGTATTTCCCCCGGCCGGCGATGCGAGACAGTGCAACACCCATTGGCCTGAGCATTAACCAGTTGTCCTGTCCGAGTTCTACCGGCTCCTGCAATAACGACCAGGTTCGCTGTGCCTGGTGCTCGATTGCATTCATGCCGGGAGCAAGCTTCCCGAGCGCCACACGCAGGCTGTTTTGCATTTGCTTGCGGAATTCCTTCTCGATGACGGGCGTGACATCGATATTCGCGATGGTCATTTCACAGCGGTCGAGAAACCGGGTCGGGAGGATGCGAAACTGCGGCCTCAAGGTCCAGTCCGGCCCCCATCCCAGGCGGACCTGCATGCCAATCAATGCCTGTCGTGGTGGTTCATCGATGCCGCAGCTGCCTTTCAGGTTGACCGCACCAAGTAACTTTTTGTGTGCCCTGATCCAGTAACGGATGTGCGCCTGAACCGATAGCACATCGCCCGAGACAGTAATGTTGAGTGGTCCGCGCCAGGCACGGTATTGAGACCTTATGCCATGCCAGTCCTTCCAGGTGCGCCAGTTGCCTGCCTGGTGCGGGAGCGCCTTTTCAGCCGCATTGACCAGGGGCTCGAGAGACAGCCGCACCGGAATATCGATGATTGAAGCCGGTAATACGGGTTGCTGGCTGCCAGCGACGGACTGTGCGCCGGCATCGGCCAGCCAGAGCAGCAGCACCAGCGGCAGGAGTATGTTGCCATGAATTCGCATCAGGGTCGGTGTCGTTTTTGTCTATTAATAGAAACAAGGGAAAACGACACGGACCCCCTTTTTTCGGGATGCTTATTTTGTATTCAGCGCCTTGGCCAGCCGGTCCGCGGGGATGTAGCCGGGCAGCATTTCGCCATCTTCCAGAATGATCGCGGGCGTACCGCGAATACCGATCATGCTTCCCAGTTCGTACTCTTCCTTTATCGGATTTTCGCAGCTGGCCTTGGGCAGTGCCTTGCCCGCCTTGGCATCCGTCAGTGCCTGCCTGCGATCTTTCTCGCACCACACGGACACGGCCTTGTCGTATGACGGAGAATTGGGCCCCGAGCGCGGGAACATCAGGTAACGCACCGTGATGCCCTTGTCATTATACTTGTCGATCTCGTTGTGCAGCTTGCGGCAATAGCCGCAGTCGATATCGGTAAAGACTGTAATGGTGTGACGTGGCTTTTCGGCCGGAAAGATGATCATCCGGTCTTCCCCGAAATCATTGATGGCCGCTATCCTGACATCCTTGCGGCGCTCCTCGCTGAGATTCGTGCGCGTGGCCATGTCGATCAGGCTTCCCTGGAACAGGTACTTGCCGTCATTGGTGATGTACAAGACACTGGGGCCGACAAGGACTTCGGAAATGCCGTCGATCGGGGTCGGGTTTATCTGGTCCGGCACCACATTGGGCAATGCCCTTTTTATCGATTTCTCGATCGCATCGTGTTTACCGGGATCAGCCAGCACCCCGTTCGAAATCGCCAGTGCCGGGACCAGCAGGCACGCCGTTAGCATTTTTCTCATCATCATATAGTTACCAGTTAATCCTGTGTTATCACTGCACTGTGTGTGACAGCGCAGCCTGAATGTAAGTTCATGAAATAATCCGGGAATGGAAAGGACACGTTCAGCCGCGTGGATGATGCCGGGCGTGCAGGTCTTTCAGTCGCTCACGTGCCACATGAGTATATATCTGTGTCGTCGACAGGTCACTATGGCCAAGCAGCATCTGCACCACGCGCAGGTCGGCGCCATGATTCAACAGGTGGGTGGCGAAGGCGTGACGCAGGGTATGTGGCGACAAGCTCTTGTTTATACCTGACTTTACCGCATGGTGACGCAGGCGGTGCCAGAATGCCTGGCGCGTCATGCCGCTTCTGCGGCGGGTAATGAACAGTTGCCGCGCACTGGCCTGCCCCGCCAGCTCCGGCCGGCTTTCCTCGATATAGCGCTGCAGCCACTCCACGGCTTCCTCGCCCAGCGGCACCAGACGCTCTTTGTTGCCCTTGCCCACCAGGCGTACGACCCCCTGGGTCAGGTTGACCTGGTCGGTGGTGACGTTGACCAGCTCGGAGACCCGCAGCCCGCAGGCATACAGGAGTTCCAGCATGGCACGGTCACGCAGTCCGAGCACATCCTTCACGTCGGGCGCAGACAGCAGCGCCTCGACCTCACTCTCGCTGAGCGAATCCGGTAACGGCCGGCCGATACGCGGGGCGTCGATACGCGCGCTCGGGTCCTCCTGCAGCCGGCCCTCGCGCACCTGGTGACGATAAAACCGGCGCATCGAGGACAGCAGACGCGCCGTGGTGCGCGGTTTGGCGCCCTCGGCAACGCGCACTGACAGGTACTCCAGCAAATCCTCGCGCCGCGCACCGGGCAGACTGCGTTTTCTTGACTGCAGCCAGGCCGCCAGCCCGCCCAGGTCATACCGGTAGGCCGTGAGCGTGTTTTCGCTCAGGCCGCGCTCCATCCACATGGCATCCAGAAACCCCTCTATTTCCGGGTCCGTAACCGCCGCATTGCCGGCGCGTTGTGTCTTACGTGTGCCAGTCACCGGCAGATTCAGGTTGTCCTGACCTGCTCAGGATTTGTTAAACATATTGCCGATGCTGTCCAGCGGCAGCGGGAATACGATAGTCGAACTCTTCTCGCCGGCAATCTCGGTCAGGGTCTGCAGGTAGCGCAGCTGCAGCGACTGTGGTTGTTCGTTCAGCGTCTTGGCGGCCATGACCAGTTTTTCGGCGGCCTGCATTTCACCTTCGGCATGGATCACCTTGGCGCGCCGCTCACGCTCGGCCTCGGCCTGGCGCGCAATCGCGCGCACCATGCTCTCGTCGATATCGACGTGCTTGATCTCCACGTTGGCCACCTTGATGCCCCAGGCATCCGTCTGCTTGTCCAGCAGCGCCTGGATATCGGAATTGAGCTTGTCCCGCTCGGCCAGCATGTCATCGAGTTCATGTTGTCCAAGTACCGAGCGCAGCGTGGTCTGTGCCAGCTGGCTGGTCGCGGCAAGAAAGTCCTCGACCTGGATAATGGCGCGCTCCGGGTCGATGACGCGGAAATAGATGACGGCATTGACCTTGACTGACACGTTGTCCCGGGAAATGACATCCTGGCTTGGCACGTCCATCACCACGGTACGCAGGTCCACCTTGACCATCTGCTGGATGACGGGGATAACAATAATCAGGCCCGGACCCTTGACCTTCCAGAAGCGTCCGAGGGTAAAGATAACGCCACGCTCGTATTCCCTGAGAACGCGGAAGGTGTACAGCAGCAGGGCGACCGCAACAATCAGCCCGACGAATATTCCCGGTATTGCCATGTCAATTCTCCTTCGGTTGAACCTTCAGCACGAGGCCATCGACCGCCGTTACCTGGACATGGTCACCGCTCTTGAGTGGCACGCTCGACTGCGCCTCCCATACCTCACCATGCACGCGGATACGGCCGCTGCCCTGAAAATCATCAATCACCACGCCTTCCGCCACCCGCATTTCTTCCAGGCCGCTGACCACCGGGCGCTGGCGCGACTTGATTGCCGCACCGACAATAAACAGGAAGAACCCGGCGCTGATCAGGGCCAGCGAGAAAATCAGCGGCAGGGACACGGCATAGCCGCTACCTTCCGTGTCGAACAGGATGATCGAGCCGATCACGAAGGCAATCACGCCACCGATCCCCAGCGCACCGAAACTCGGCACGAAGGCCTCCGCCAGCATAAAGATAATACCCAGCCCGACCAGCGCCAGTCCCGCATAATTGACCGGCAGCACCTGGAAGGCATACAGGGCCAGTACCAGCGCAATCGCGCCGGCGACACCCGGCAGCACATAGCCGGGATTGGCAAACTCGAAAAACAGGCCATAGATACCAATCAGCATGAGGATGTAGGCCACGTTCGGATCGGTAATCACCGCCAGCAGCCGGTTACGCCAGTCCGGGGCGATCGTTTCGATGTGCAATCCGGTGGTATCCAACACTTGCGGTTGATCCAGCACCATCACGCTGCGCCCGTTCAGTTGTTCCAGCAGATCCTCCTGATCGACCGCCACGATATCGATCACGCCCGCCTCGAGCGCCTCCCCGGCCGGCAGGCTGGCGGCCTCACGGACTGCGAGCTCGGCCCATTCCACATTGCGGTCACGCAGTTGTGCCAGGCTGCGCAGGTAGGCAACGGCATCATTGATACGTTTTTTCTCCATGGCGCTCTTGCCCTTGCTGCCATCCCCGGACTTACCATTGTCCTTGCCCTTGCGGGCGAGGTCATCCGGTTCGGGGATACCACCGATAGAAACCGG
>JAUVNM010000150.1 GCA_030599705.1 Gammaproteobacteria bacterium | reverse complement strand
GCGAGTCCCACGGCGAACCCGCCGAGGATGTTGTCGTAGCTGGCACGGAACTCGGCCGAGGTGAACACATAGCCCAGCATGAGCAGGCCGATGAGCCCGCCGAACACCAGCCGCCCGTTGCCGGCCAGCTCGCCGGTGAGCAGATAACCGAGGTCCTGGCTGTCGCCAACGTCGATGGCGAGCGGCCGGATCCAGTCGTACAGCAGCAGGCTGAACAGGGTCTTGTCGGTTCCCGGGAACGGGTTGACCATGAAGTAGGCCACGGTACCCGCGACCAGCAACACCACGACGGACTTGAGGTTGCCGCCGCCGATGCGCACCAGGCACTTGTTGCCACAACCGCTGGCCAGCGTCATGCCGATCCCGAACAGCAGCCCGCCCAGCAGGTTTTCGGCCCAGATGAATTGCCCGGCGCGGTACGGCGGGAACGAGCCGCTCAGCTGTACCAGTCCCAGGCGTTCCAGCAGGATCGAGCCAACCAGGGCCACCGCGATAGCCAGCAACCAGGCGCGGAACCGTCCCAGGTCACCCATGTTGACCATGTCGGAAACGGCGCCCATGGTGCAGAAGTTGGTCTTGTTGACCAGCGCGCCCATTAGCAGGGCAATGCCGAAGGTGGTCCAGAGGAAGAATGACTGTGCGGCGATGAAATTTTCGAAGATCATGGGCATTCACCTCTCGGAAACGGGTAACCCCGGATATCAAAATTGTAGTGAGATTGGACCCTGGTAAAAAGGGGTCAGACCCCATTTTCATTGACAATTGCAGATGAAAAACACGATATCACCTGAAAATGGGGTCTGACCCCTTTTTACGGTAGCGGGTCGGGTCCGGCACACCGGCATCGAGAAAGCCCTGCGCACGCAATCGACAGGCCTCGCACACCCCGCAGGCGCGCCCGTCTGCGTCCGCCGCGTAACAGGACACGGTCTGCGCATAATCCACCTTGAGCCGGCTGCCTTCACGGATAATGTCCGCCTTGCCGAGTTCAATCAACGGTGCGTGGATATGAAATTCACCACCCTCGACACCGGCCTGCGTCGCCAGGCGCGCAAGCTGTTCAAACGCGGCGATGTATGCGGGCCGGCAGTCCGGGTAACCGGAATAATCCACTGCGTTCACGCCGATGAACAGGTCCCGGGCACCGAGCACCTCGGCCCACCCCAGTGCCAGTGACAGGAACACCGTGTTGCGCGCCGGTACGTAGGTGACCGGGATGCCGTCGGTGGGCTGATCCGGTATCTCGATCGCGGTGTCGGTCAGCGCCGAGCCGCCGATGGCATCGAGGCCAAGCGGGATGATTTTGTGTTCGGCCACATTGGAGGCGGCGGCGATCTCCCGCGCGGCAGTCAGTTCCGCGGCATGGCGCTGGCCGTAGTCGAGGCTCAACGCGTAGCACGTGTAACCCTGCTCTTTGGCAAGGGCCAGCGTGGTGGCGGAATCAAGCCCGCCGGAAAGTAGTACGACTGCTTTTTTCATGTTCATGGATCTGCAGGAGCCAGCTTGCTGGCGAGCAGTTCGCGGGCAAGCCCGCTCCTACAAGTTATATTATTAATAGAAATTGCTACCTTCCCGGCTCGTTGCCCCAGAGAACCTTGTGCAACTGGATCTGCAGGCGCACCGGCAAGCGGTCGTGCAGTATCCAGTCCGCAAGTTGGGTCGCGTCCTGCTGTTCATGCACGGGCGAGAACAGCACACCGCACACGCTGTCGAGTTGATACTCCCGAACGATGGCGCGCGCCCACTGGTAGTCTTCTCGGTCGCAGATGACAAACTTGACCTGGTCGTGCGGCGCCAACAGGGCAATATTCTTCATCCGGTTGCGCTCCACCTCACCCGAACCCGGCGTCTTCAGGTCCATGACCTTGCAGACACGCGGATCGACCGGGGCGATATCCAGGGCACCGCTGGTTTCCAGCGAGACGCTGTAGCCGGCATCACACAACCCGACCAGCAGTTGCACACAGGGCTTTTGCGCCAGGGGTTCGCCGCCGGTGACGGTGACATACACGGATTCAAATTCCGTGACCCTTTTCAGGATGTCTGCCTGCTCCATCCATTCCCCGCCCTGGAAGGCATAGCTGGTATCGCAGTACCCGCAGCGCAGCGGGCAACCGGTCAGGCGGATAAAGACCGTTGGCAGGCCGACAGTTGCGGCCTCGCCCTGCAGGGAATAAAAGATCTCGGTGATCCGCAACCGGCCGGTTGCGGCAGCGGGTGTGTCATCGTGTTGCATGGTTGGGACGTGGTGCATTGATGCAGGAGAAGCCTGTTGTCACGCAAAGACAATATAAAAAGATACTGCCACAGAGAGCACAGAGAAATACAATTCAAAGCAAATAAAACCCGGTGTCCGAATTCTTGCAGGCACTGCGGATTTTAATAATCAGCGTTTATTATTCTCTGTGTCCTCGGTGTCCTCTGTGGCTGTTATTTTTTCTTCGCGTCTTCGCGTCCTTGCGCGAGCCGGTTTTCATTCAATGTCCATCCTTCCGCATACGCTTCAGGCGGTCACTCGCCAGCCGTGCAGCGGTGGTGCCGGGATAATCGTCAACGACCCGCTTCAGTTCCTGGCGGGCCGCGGACCAGTCCTTGTTTTCGTAGTGAATAAACCCGATCTTTAACCGGGAGTCAGGCACCTTCGGGCTGTGTGGATGAAATTCCACCAGCTTGCTGAAGGTCGACATGGCCCGGTCGAAGTCTCGCGTGACGTAATAGGTTTCACCCAGCCAGTAGCTGGCGTTATCTGCATAAGGGCTGCCGGGGTGATCAGCCAGGAAACGGTTGAACGCGGTGGTGGCCTCCGCATAACGGCCTTCCCGCAGGATCGCAAGGGCCTTGTCGTATTCCGCCTGAGCGGTTGCCGTGCCCGGCCCACTCGTTACCGGTAGTGGCGCCGTCAACCCGGGCGTGGTTGTTGCCGGGGCCGCCGGCGGTGAGGCTGTCGGGGCCACCCCGGTCTCCAGCTGCTGCAGGCGGCGATCGATGTCCAGGTACTGGTCGCGCTGGCGGCGCTGCAGGTCCCCGGACTGGTGCGCCTGCACCTCGAGTTCGCCACGCAGTTGCTGGACATCACGTTGCAACTGCTCCAGCTGGTTGAGCATGTCGATCAGGCCGCGGCTCTCGAGCTGGCGCTCGATCCGGTCCAGCCGTGCGTCGGTCGCCTTGTCAGCCGGCGCCTGCGCCGGCAACAACAGTGCGATGGTCAACACCACAACCCGGCCGGCAACCCGGTCAAACTGTCGGCACATATCAGTATCCCATGTAGACAATCTCGACACGGCGATTCAGGCGCCAGGCCGCTTCACTATGTCCTTCGGCTGTCGGCTTTTCTTCACCGTAGCTGACGATGCTGATCTGCTGCGGGGACACCCCCTGCAACTCGAACACACGCCGCACCGACTGCGCGCGCCGGTCACCGAGACCGATGTTGTATTCGCGTGAGCCGCGCTCGTCACCATGCCCTTCCAGCGACACCATCTGGTTGGGATTGTTTGCCAGATGATCTGCGTGGGCTGCAATCAGATCCTGGTCTTCTGACACGATCTCGATGCTGTCATATTCAAAATAGATGACACGCCGGGACAGCGAACTGTTCGGGTCATCCAGCGAGGCCCCGGGGAAACTGCCGGTGTCGGCCGCACCACTGGTTACCACACCCTCTGCATCGGTACCACGATCTTCCACATCAGCGCCCTCGGTATCACCTGTTGAACTGCAACCGGCCAGTAAAGCAACCAGCGCCAGGGCGAGCAATCTGTTCAATTGGTTCTTCATGTTACATCTCCCGGGTTTAAACGACTCTTACTACCAAACTGCACCAGTCACTGCCGGTCAAACGGCGACCACACCGGTTCACGGACATTGCCGGCCTGCAGGGACAGGCGCTGGCGAAACCGGCCATCGACGGAAACCGCCGCCAGCACGCCGCGGTTTCCCGCATCCGTTGCATAGATAATCATGCTGCCATTCGGCGAAAAACTCGGCGACTCGTCCAGCTTGCCGTCGGTCAGCACCCGCAGCAGACCGCTATCCAGGTCGAGGACAGCGATCCGGTACGCCCCGTTCCTGGCGTGCACCATAGCAAGTTTCTTCCCGTCCGGCGAGAAGTCCGCCCCGGCATTGTACTTGCCGTCAAACGTCAGCCGCTTTGCTGCGCCGCCCCGGACGGCAACACGATATAACTGCGCGGAACCGCCCCGGTCCGAGGTAAACACAATGGATGTACCATCCGGCGACCATACCGGCTCGGTATCAATGGCAGGATTGTTTGTCAGCCGCTGCAGGGACTTGTTGGCCAGGGTCATGAGATAGATTTCCGGGTTGCCGTCGCGTGACAGGGTCAGCGCAATGCGGGTGCCATCCGGCGACCAGGCCGGAGCGCCGTTGATCCCGGGAAATGACGCCACCTTGTGACGCGCGCCGGTCGCGACATTCTGAATATAGATCTCGGCCGTCTTTTCCTCGAAAGTAACATAGGCAACCTCACTGCCGTCGCTGGACCAGGCCGGCGACATCAGCGGCTGACCGGAACGCAGGATCGTCTGCGGGTTGAAGCCGTCCGAGTCCGCCACCAGCAGGGTGTAGGATTTTTTCGTACCGCTACCGGTTGTCGTGATGTAGGCAATCCGGGTATTGAAGGCCCCCTGTCCACCGGTAAGCTGCTCGTAGATGAGGTCACTGATATGGTGTGCCACACGGCGCAGTTCGGACTGGTGTGCCGGGAAACTGTAGCCGATGAGCCGCTTGGTCCGGAATACATCGAACAACTGGAACTCCACCGTGTACTGCTGCGGCCCGGTTTCCCTGATCTGACCGATTACCAGGTCGTCCACGTTCAGCATGCGCCAGTTATGAAACTGCACCTGGGAGGCCTCCGTCGGGTGCGACACCAGGTCACGGTCCGGCAACGGCTCAAACCGGCCGCTGCGGCTGAGGTCGGAGGCGATAATCGCGGCCATGTTTTCCGGTGCAGCAGCACCGGCCCCGCTCCAGCCGAACGGCACCACGGCAATCGGGATGGCGCCTTCCACGCCCCGGGTAATCTCGATGGTGAGTGCCGCCATGCCCGGCCGCGCGACCAGCAGCAGTGCCAGTATCAGAATTCCTTTAATCGATTTCACGGTGCTCCCTTCGGTTCTCCGGTTAGCGCGGCTTGAAGATCAGCCGCAGTTCACGAAAGTATTTAAACACGGCGGCATCCTTCGGCAACGGCATGGGTGATGCCTTGTGCACCGCATTTTCCACAGAGCGATCAAACAGCGCGTCGCCACTGCTGCGGACAATCTGCACT
>JAUVNM010000025.1 GCA_030599705.1 Gammaproteobacteria bacterium | reverse complement strand
TTTTCATAGCCTGACTGGATGCTCGCCTGCGGACTGTTGCCGATGCGCAATTCCTCGCGGATGCGCTCGAAGACAAGCACGTTGGCATCCACTGCCATACCGACCGTCAGCACGATACCTGCAATACCCGGCAGTGTCAGCGTGGCCTGGAGCATAGACAGAACCGCCACGATCATTACCAGGTTGAAGGTCAGGGCCAGGTTGGCAACCAGACCAAATACCCGGTAATAGACCGCCATGAAGACCAGTACGGCACAAAAACCGATGACAACCGACTTGAAGCCCTGGTCGATATTATCCTTACCCATGCTCGGGCCAATCGTACGCTCCTCGATAATCTCGATCGGGGCCGCCAGTGCGCCGGAACGCAATACCAGCGCCAGCTCATGCGCTTCCTGCGGACTGTCGAGCCCGGTGGTCTGGAAGCGCTTGCTGAAGACACCGCGGATGGTCGCGACACTGACAACCTCTTCCACCTTTTTAACAGCCCTGACGGGCTTGCCGTCAACCATCCGGGTTTCCGTCTTATTCTCGATAAACACGACGGCCATGGGCTTGCCAACACTTTCCTTGGTAAAGGCCAGCATCTTGCGGGCGCCCTTGGCATCCAGCATAACGGTGACATTCGGGCTCCCGGACAGCTGGTCAAAACCGGAGCGGGCGTTGATGATCTGGTCGCCGGTGGCGATGACCTGTTTTTTCAGCAACACCGGGCTGCCGTCGCGCCGGTAATAGAGTCGGGAACCGGCCGGGGCCTTGCCGGACACTGCGCGTTCGACATCATGTTCGATATCAACGGCACGGTATTCGAGCGTGGCCGTGGCGCCAATGATGCGCTTCGCACGTGCCGTATCCTGTACGCCGGGAAGCTGGACCACGATGCGCTGCGTCCCCTGCTGCTGGATAACCGGTTCGGCCACACCCAGTTCGTTTACCCGGTTGCGCAAGGTCAGGATATTCTGCTGCAGGGCAAACTTACGGATTTCACGGATTTCCTGCTCGGAAGGCCGGATGAATATTCCGGCATCTCCTGATTCGGCATCAAGGTCTTCACGCCCGAGGTCCGGCAGGTCCCCGGCAAGCAGCCGGTCGGCCCGGTCCCGGTCCGTGGCATTGCGGAACATGATGCGAACACCGTCCGTTTCTGCCCGGAGCATCGTGTAGCGGATCTTTTCCTTGCGCAGCATGGTCCTGGCATCACTCGCATAGCCTTCTATCGCCTTGGCCGTGGCTGCATTCATGTCCACTTCCATGAGAAAGTGGACGCCACCACGCAGGTCCAGGCCGAGATACATGGGCAAGGCATTGATCGACTGCAACCACCCGGGGGTCGCCGGCGCCAGGTTGAGTGCCACTACATAGTCATTTCCCAGGTCTGCCTTGATATAGTCAACCGCCCTGAGCTGCGCATCGGTGTCATTGAAACGCACCAGTAACTGCCGTTCACCCGCCTCGATACTCTTGTAGGTGATACCGGCATCTTTCAGGACCCCCGGCACGGAGCCCGCCAGCCCCGTGTCCAGCTCCCCTGCCCGCGCCCTGGTGATTTGCAGGGCCGGGTCCTCGCCATAGATATTCGGCAGCGCATACAGGATGCCAATCAGCAGGACCACGATGATGAGCAGGTATTTCCAGGGCGGGTATTGATTGATCATTGTTACTTTTCCTTCGTCGGGGAAAATCAGGAATCCTTGATTGTCCCCTTTGGCATCAGGTTGGCGATGGCCTGGCGCTGGATCTTGACGCGCATACCGTCAGCAATTTCGACTTCCACGAAGCTGTCGCCGATGGTGGTAACCTTGCCCAGCAAGCCGCCATTGGTTACGACCTCGTCGCCCTTTGCCAGGGCCCCCACCATTTTCCGGTGCTCCTTGGCTTTCTTGCTCTGCGGACGAATCAGCAAGAAATAGAACACCACGAAGATAAGGATCAGTGGCAAAAAACTGATCAGCGAATCTGACGGACCTTGCGGGGCGGCCTGCGCCCATGCATCGGAGATAAAGAAATTCATGGCTTGAACATTGCTCCTGTTGCGACTCTGAAAACCACCCGCAGGGGTTGATTCGGGTACTGCCTGACCCTGGCGGCCGGGTATTATGGCATAGCTGATGCCATTTGACCCCGCCGGGCATGAAAATTTCCGACAAATCCGTCCAGCGTATCGGCGGCGATTGCGGCGCGCAATCCGGCCATCAGGTCCTGGTAGTAGCTCAGGTTGTGGAGGGTATTCAACCGGGCACCGAGGATCTCCCCGCACTTGTCAAGGTGGTGCAGATAGGCGCGGCTGTAATGACGGCAGGTATAGCAGGTGCATTCCGTATCCAGTGGCCGGATATCCGTGCGATAACGGCTGTTACGGATGCGGACGCTACCGCTACGGGTGAACAGGTGGCCATTGCGTGCATTGCGGGTCGGCAATACGCAGTCAAACATGTCGATACCGGCGGCAACGGCGCTGACGATATCTTCCGGTTTGCCCACCCCCATCAGGTAACGGGGCGCAGCTGCCGGCATCCGGGAAACAATATGCTGCAGCACCTCGTCGCGCAGTTCCGGTGGCTCGCCGACGGACAAACCACCGATCGCGTAGCCGTCAAAGCCGATGGCCTCCAGCCCGGCCAGCGATTCCTCGCGCAATGCCGCGTACATCCCTCCCTGGATGATGCCGAACAGGGCCGCCGGATTATCCGCATGCGCGGTTTTGCTGCGTGCTGCCCAGCCGAGCGACAGTTCCATGGAGGTCCGGGCTTCCGGTTCGCTGGCGGGGTACGGCGTGCACTCATCGAATATCATGACAATGTCCGCTCCCAGTGCCCGTTGCACTTGCATGGATTCTTCCGGTCCCATAAATATACTGTCACCGTTTACCGGGGAGCGGAACGTAACCCCCTGTTCCGTCACCTTGCGCAGTTTATCCAGGCTGAACACCTGGAATCCGCCCGAATCGGTCAGGATCGGGCCATCCCAGTGCATGAAATCATGCAAGGTTCCCTGCAGGTTAATAACCTCTGTTCCGGGGCGCAGCATCAGGTGAAAGGTATTGCCGAGCAGGATTTGTGCACCGGTTTCACGGACCTCCTCCGGCGTCATTGCCTTGACTGTTCCGTAGGTACCCACGGGCATGAAGGCGGGGGTCTCGACGACGCCACGCCCGCATTCGAGCCGCCCCAGCCGCGCCCCTGTGGAAAGTGTGCTAACCAGGCTGAATTTCATAATCCCGGGCGTGCCCGGTTTCTGCCTGGCGGTGGTTTATGAACATCGCGTCACCATAGCTGTAAAACCGGTAGCGCTCTTTAATGGCATGCTGATAGGCTGACATGACGGCTGCATGACCCGCAAATGCACACACCAGCATCAGCAAGGTGGATTCAGGCAGGTGAAAATTCGTCAGCAGTGCATCCACGCATCTGAATTGATAGCCAGGCCGGATAAACAGGTCCGTTTCGCCACGGCATGGCTCGATCCCCTGGTCACCTGTTGCCGTTTCCAGGGTGCGCACCACGGTGGTTCCGACAGCAACGATACGTCCGCCATGGCGGCGGGTCTCGGTGATTTTCCGGCTTGCTTCCGCACCGATTTCGAATGACTCGTGATGCATGACATGCTCATCCAGGTTCTCTGCCCTGAGCGGTTGAAAGGTGCCGGCACCGACATGCAGTGTCAGGAAAGCCGATGCAACGCCCTGGTGCTCCAGCTCGCCGATGAGTTTATCGTCAAAATGCAGTCCCGCCGTCGGTGCGGCGACCGCGCCGGGGACCCGGGCATAAACCGTCTGGTAACGCTGCCGGTCCCCGGGAGCGTCCGCTCTTTTTATATAGGGCGGGAGTGGCATGTGGCCTGCCTGTTCCAGGTAACCGGCCAGGTCGTTGTTGATGCTGAAATCGAGCTGAAACAGGTCTGCCTGCCTCCCGGTGATCCGAGCACTGGCATGCTCACCCAGAATGATTTCGGCGCCCGGACGCAGCGGCTTGTTCGAGCGGATCTGGGCCAGCGCCGATCGGGTACCGGTAATCCGCTCCACCAGCACCTCTACCTTGCCGCCAGTCGGTTTGTGTCCGAACAGGCGTGCCGGGATTACCCGGGTATCATTGAAAACCAGCAGGTCGCCGGCCTGCAGCAAACCGGGTAAATCACGAAACATTCTGTCACGGGCTGTTGCCGCCACCGGGTCAAGACACAGCAACCGGCTGTCACTGCGAGTTTCCAGGGGCTGTTCGGCGATCAGTTCTTCGGGTAATTCATAAAAAAAATCACTGCGTTGCATTGCGCCGCATGGTAGCACACGGGATATATGACAGCTTGCTCGCAAGCCCGGATTCCTTATACTAGCGGCACTGTAATACTGCAGGCCGGGGTGGCGGAACTGGTAGACGCGCCTGACTCAAAATCAGGTGGCCTCTGGTCGTGCGAGTTCGACTCTCGCCCTCGGCACCATCAAACTAGCGGGACACACTATGTCTGGTACACGCTTTACACTGGAAGTTCAGCCGCAAATCCCGGGGTCACTGAAGCGCCTCGAAGATCTCGCAAATGACCTGTTCTACAGCTGGGACCGCCAGGTCCGCCGGCTGTTTACCCGGCTGGACCAGGACCTGTGGGGCTCCTGCGGACACAACCCCAAGACATTCCTGCGGCGCATCTCCCAGGACCGCCTGTCCGAGGCAATCGAAAACCGGGTATTCATGGAGGATTTCGAGCGTGTGCTGACTGCCTATGACACCTACCTGAAGCAGGACATACACCCTGATATCAGGGAGTACCTGGATGCCGACAAGGACCTGGTTGCCTATTTCTGTGCAGAATTCGGGTTTCATGAAAGTCTCCCTATCTACTCGGGCGGTCTCGGGATACTTGCCGGAGACCACTGCAAGGCGGCGAGCGATCTCTGTATCCCCTTCATTGCCGTCGGCATACTGTACCGGCAGGGGTATTTCACCCAGACCATCGACGAACACGGCAACCAGCTGGCGCACTATCACCCGACCGACTTCGACCAGTTGCCGCTGCACCAGGCACTTGATAGCAGTGGGACGCCCGTCGTCGTCGACGTCGATATACACGGGCGCAAGGTATCCCTGAATGTCTGGCAGGCCAAGGCAGGACATATCACCCTGTACCTGCTGGATAGTGATCTCGAGGAAAACCAGGAACATGACCGCATCATCACCCACCAGTTGTACGGCGGCGATAAAACAACGCGGATTCAGCAGGAAATCGTCCTGGGTATTGGCGGTGTACGCGCGTTGCGGGCACTGGGCATAGAACCGACTGCCTGGCATATCAACGAGGGACATTCCGCATTCCAGATTCTCGAGCGCGCGCGGGAATGCGTACAACAGGGACATGATTTTGCAACAGCGCTGGAGGTTGTCGCTGCCGGCACGGTGTTTACCACACACACCCCGGTGGCCGCAGGCCATGATATTTTTGATCATGGCCTCGTCAGCAGTTACTTTCGCGACTACATCAAGGATCTGGGGCTCGATATGCAGCAATTCCTTGATCTGGGTGCGACCCCCGGCAGCCCGGGCGGTTTTAACCAGACTGCGCTGGCGCTGCGCGGGTCCCGTTTTCATAACGGCGTCAGCCGGGTTCATGGTGGCGTGGCATCCGAGATGGAAGCCTATGTTTGGAAGCAGATCCCGCATGAGGAAAACCCGATCGGTTATGTGACCAACGGCGTACACCTGAATACCTTCCTGGCACGGGACTGGTCAAATCTCTACGACATGCGCTTCGGGCGTTCATGGCGGGAAGAACTGCTGAATACCGAATACTGGGAGCGGATTGACGAGATTCCGGACCACAGTTACTGGAGTCTCAGGCAATCACTGAAAACGGAACTCCACGAGAACGTCCTGCGTCGCGCCTTGCTGCAGTACCGGAGAAACGGCTGCAGTGAAGCACTGATGGGAAAACTGACCCGGCATGTACAGGCCGGCGAAGCAGAAATTCTGACCATCGGTTTTGCGCGGCGCTTCGCAACCTACAAGCGGGCGACCCTGCTGTTTTCCGATACTGACAGGCTGAAGCGCCTGTTGAATGACCCGGAACGGCCCGTGCTGCTGATCTTCTCCGGCAAGGCACACCCGAATGATTTACCGGGGCAGGAGTTTATCAGGAAGATCCACGAGTACTCGCTGGAGCCGGATTTCATTGGCAAGATCATCCTGCTGGAGGGATATGACCTGGCGCTGGCGCGCAAGCTCGTCACCGGGGTGGACGTCTGGCTGAATACGCCCGAGTACCCGCTGGAGGCAAGCGGGACATCCGGACAAAAAGCCGGCATGAATGGCGTCATCAACCTGAGTGTCCTGGACGGCTGGTGGGACGAGGGTTTTAACGGCGGGAACGGCTGGGCAATTACACCACATGACCCGCATTTTGACGTGGATTACCGTAACCACGAGGAAGCCAACGAACTCCTCGACCTGCTCGAGAACCAGGTCATCCCCCAGTATTACAGTCGCAACAGCCAGGGATATTCGGAAGAGTGGGTCAGGTTGTCCAAGGCATCGATGAAGACCTGCATTCCGAATTTCAATGCTCAACGCATGGTGCGCGACTACGTCCGCAACTACTATGCGCCAGCGAGCCGCCAGAGCCGGACATTCTGCGCCAACCAGCACAAGGAAGGACGTGAACTGGCCGTCTGGAAGGATATGGTGCGGCAGTCATGGCCGGAAGTGTCACTGCGGCTGGCCGACTCCCCCGGTGAATCCGTAACTTCCGGAAAAAGTGTGCAGATAAAGGTTGCGGCCAGACTGAAAGAACTGTCGGCCGCAGACGTCATCCTTGAATGTGTTATTGGCACGGAGAACGAGCACAGTAACTTCACAGCGCATCGGCATGTCCGTTTCGAAACTACTGGACCCGGCAACCAGGAAGAAACACTGTTCGAGCTTGACCTGTTGCCCCCGTTATCCGGCCTGCAATTCTATAAAATCCGTATTTATCCGTACCACAGGCTGCTCAGCCACCGCTTTGAAACCGGGTGCATGATCTGGCTCTGAAGCCGAATACAGTTGGGTGGGTAGACTAGCACTGTAGGGCCGAATTCATTCGGCCAGTCATGGCAGCGGTCGTCAGGGTGGAAGTCTGATGACACGCCGATGGTCGAATGAATTCGACCCTACAGGTCTTGATCAATTCAGGCATAAGAGCCCGGACAGCTAACCGACCGTCCGTCCATAGCGGTGTAACAACTGGTGCAGGTCACCGGGCAGGCCGGCAGGTACGTCCTCCCAGGCAAACTGCCAGTCCCAGTTACCCGCACTCGTGCCCGGCGTATTCATCCGGTGTTCGCTGCCCAGTGCCAGGATATCCTGCATGGGGACGATCGCGAGACCGGACACCGAGGCAAACGCGGCACGGATGAACGGCCACGGCATCGGGTCTGGCGGATTACCCAGATAATCGAGCACCGCCTGTTTAGCGTCCCGGTCGCGTGCCTCGTACCAGCCCACCGTAGTGTCATTATCATGCGTCCCGGTATATACAACGGAAAGGGGTTCATGGTTATGCGGCAGGTACGGATTATCGGGTCCGTCATCAAAGGCGAATTGCAGGATTTTCATACCGGGCAGACCGAGCTGCCGCCGCATGGCCTCGACCTCCGGGGTAATGATGCCGAGATCCTCGGCAACCAGTGGCAATTGGCCGAATTCCTCTGCAAGTCTTGCAAACAGCGCCGCACCAGGCGCATCGACCCAGCGCCCGTTGATGGCGGTTGCTTCCTGCGCTGGTATTTCCCAGTACTGTTCAAAGCCGCGGAAATGGTCGAGCCGGATAATATCGAACAGCTTCAGCTGGGTCCGGAAACGCTGTACCCACCAGTCAAATCCGGCTGCCGCCATCCGGTCCCAGCGATACAGCGGGTTTCCCCAGCGTTGCCCGGTTTCCGAAAAATAGTCGGGGGGCACACCGGCAACGACATCGGGGTTTCCCTGCCGGTCGGTTGAGAACAGTTCGCGGTGGCTCCAGACATCGGCACTGTCATGAGCAACGAAGATCGGTATGTCACCAAACAGGACGACACCGTGCTGGTGCGCATAATCGAGCAAGGCATGCCACTGGCTGAAGAACAGGAATTGCTCGAAACAAATCTGCTCGATAGTGTCGGCGTACGCCTTGCGGGCCCTGACCAGTGCCGCCTTGTGCCGGTTGCGCAGCGGCACCGGCCAGTCCGGCCACGCCTGTTGATCGTGCACCTGCCTGATTGCCTGGAAGAGCGCATAGTCACCCAGCCAGCCGCTATGTTGTTCCCTGAAATCCACGAGGGCCTGCTGTGCTGCCGGGTCCGCATTCCGCTCAAAGCCGGCACGGGTCTGCTGCAGACTGTCAGCGGATGCACGGGCAGATGCATCCAGCCAGCCCCGGGTCACCAGATCTTCGCGGCTGATCAGGCGGGTATTGCCGGCATGGACGGACAGACACTGGTAGGGTGACCGGTCGGCATGCGTCGGCCCCAGCGGTAGCGTTTGCCAGACACTGAAACCGCAATCCCGGAGAAAATCCACGAACCGGAAGGCAGCAGGCCCCAAACCGCCCTGCCGTTCAAAATCAGGCAGTGATGTCGGGTGTAACAGCACGCCGGCACGCCGGTCTCTCAGGGGATTGGCCAAGGAAGTATCAGTGCGGTCGGTCATCAACCGGGAGACTGGCCGCGCCGCATCACACCGCCACCGGCTGGTTCGCCGCCACCATGGGTAAAGGTATGGGAAAGATATTCCGGTGGTTCCCGGCCCAGCAGGTTATACAGATTGGACAGGTGCATCCTGAACAGGCGTTCGAAGTCACTGACCGTATCCGACGGGTTGTAATCACCAAACCACCAGAACCAGTCCGATCCCTCGCATATGGATAATTGATGGCGGGCAGCCAGCAGCTGTTCACCGCCGAGATTGTCAGCGGCTTCTACCTCGTCGAAGGCCTGCTTCGCGTCACCGAGCATGTCCCAGCCGCGGTTCTTGCCGCCGTCACCGATCCAGGTTGAAAACGTGCCATAGACCCAGCTGCCGGCGACCAGCCGGTTCAGTGATTTCACCTCAGGGGATGATTCCAGGTATTCCGAATAGGTTGTCATTTTCAGTTCCGGGTGACTGGAGAGGCGCTTGTAGAGTGTATTCAGGAAGTAATAGCCGTTCTCGGGGAAGTGTTCCCAGGCATTTTCACCATCGAGAATGATCGACACAATGGGGTTTTCCTGCTCCCGGGTGCTCGCAGCGATGTTTTCGAGGTGTTCGACGAGATTGGCCACGGCATCATCGGCATGCCAGTCAGAATAGGTAAAGCCGATCAGGTCGGAGAGGCCATCGTCCCGGAAAAAGCAGGCCAGGTTGCCGGCGTTCACCCGAAAGGCCTGGTGGTGACTGACCCCGGCGAACGCCTGGTTCTCGCTGGCGGACAGGCTGTGGTGGTACACCGACTCGCCGCTGGCGGCCCAGCTGAACCCGTGTTGCTCGAGTATCGCGAGGGTTGCCTCGCTGACCGCCCCTTCCGATGGCCAGCAACCGGTTGGACGCTGGCCGAAAAACTGTTCGAAGGTGTTGATACCTTCATGAATATGCCAGTGCACCCTGTCCTCACCTCCCGGGTAGCGCTCCAGGTGTGGCATCTGGACGTCCGGCATGGCATCGCGGGCGGAATCCAGGTCCAGCAACAGCGGCACGATCGGGTGGGCATAGGGTGACATGGCCAGTTCAATCTGGCCACGCTCGGCCAGCATGCGGTAGCGGTCAATTACGCTGGACAGCAGTTCTCCAATGAGTTTGACCAGCTGGCGCCGGTCCTGAAGGGTAAAACCATGACCCTTTTCCATCAGTTGCTGGATCAGATCGTTGTTTCTCCTGACCGTCTCACCCATCCAGGCGAGGTGGTACCAGACCAGCAGATCGGTGACAAACTGATCACCGACATAGAGCATGCCGGTCGGGTGGTCCCGGAACCAGCCCGCCATTTCGGCCAGTGACTGGTAACTGGCGAAGCGTTTTATCGAGCGCAGTTCATTCACCCGCAGACAGGCACTGACCAGCGCCATGCGCTGCTCCTTCCCGCAGGGCAACACCGGGTTGGCCAACGCTGCCAGCAACGGATCCCGCAACGGCTTGTTCTCGGCCAGGAACCCGCGCACCTGCCCGGCATAGTCCGAGAGCTGCTCCAGCAGTATCGGGGCGAAATTGACGACCGCACGCGCCTCCGGGACGGCCTCCAGGTGCGCCGCCATGTCGATATAGTCCTTGGTTGCATGCAGATAGGTCCACGGCAGCTCGTAAATGCCGGTGATCTGGTCGCAGTATTGCGGCTGGTGCATGTGCCAGCAGAGGACGACATTGAGGCGGCTAGCGGACATGATGCAGCTCCTGTCCCAGCATTTCCGGGGTCACCAGCACGACCCCGCCCGGACTCACGTAAAACTGCGCCGCGTCCGCGGCCGGATCTGCGCCGATAACAGTCCCTTCCGGGATGATACAGCCCTTGTCGATGATGGCCTTGTAGATCTGGCAATGACGCCCGATGATGACATTCGGCAGGATGACGACATGTTCCAGTACGGAATAAGAGTTCACCCGGACATTGGAGAACAGCAGCGAGTGGCGTACCGTGGCCCCGGAAATCAGGCAGCCGCCGGAGACCATGGAATCCACCGCCATGCCGCGCCGGTCATCGTCATCGAACACGAACTTCGCCGGCGGCAATTGTTCCTGGTAGGTCCAGATCGGCCACTTTTCATCATAGAGATTGAGCTCCGGCACCACCCCGATCAGCTCCTGATTGGCCTCCCAGAAGGCATCAATCGTGCCGACATCACGCCAGAAGGCGCTGTCGCTGCCCGGTGATTTCCTGAATGGATAGCTGTAGACGCGGTATTTCCCGATAATCCGCGGGATGATGTCATGTCCGAAATCATGGGTTGAATAGGTGGCATCGGCATCCTGGATAAGCTGCTCGTAGAGGAACTCCGTATTGAAAATATAGATACCCATGGAAGCCAGGCTCTTGCCGGGGGAGCCCGGGATGGGTTCCGGTGATTGCGGTTTTTCCGTAAATTTCACCACCCTTCCAGCGTCGTCCACGGACATCACGCCAAAGGCCTGTGCCTGTTCGACCGGTACCTCGATACAGCCGACCGTCAGATCCGCCTGTTTTTCGACATGATGGGCAATCATCGGCCCGTAATCCATCTTGTAGACATGGTCGCCTGCCAGGATCAGCACATAGTCGGGGTGGTGCGTCCGGATAATATCCAGGTTCTGGTAGACCGCGTCGGCAGTCCCTGTATACCAGGAAGTCTCGATGCGCTGCTGGGCGGGCAGCAGTTCTATAAATTCACTGAACTCACCGCGCAGGAATCCCCAGCCCTGCCGGATGTGCTGAATCAGTGAATGGGCCTTGTACTGGGTCAGGACCCCGATCATGCGGATTCCTGAATTCAGGCAATTGGACAACGGGAAGTCGATTATCCGGAACTTGCCTCCAAACGGGACT
>JAUVNM010000269.1 GCA_030599705.1 Gammaproteobacteria bacterium | reverse complement strand
CTTGTCCAGGGTTTCCCGAATGCGCGCCTCGAGGTGCTTTATGGCTGCGTCCAGTCCGCTGCGAAATGCCTCCTGTTCCCCGGCGGCCGGGTCTTGCGACAGGCGTTGAAAGACCCCTTGCACCTTCAGGCGCCAGGCGCGCATGTCCGTCAGCAGTTCGCGCACCAGCAGCTCAGCCTGCGGGTTGGCGCGTGCGTTCAGCAATTCCTGCATGCGGTAGGCAAGCGCCTGGAGGTTGGTGGTCAACGCCTGCACCTGCTCCGGTGTCGTGCCGGGCAGTACCCCGGTATCAACGACCTTGCCCCAGTCACTGAGTTTTTGCGGCAGGGTGGTCAGTTCACTGGCGTGAAGGGCCTTTCTCCAGCGGTCGAGGCGGGTCGGTGAAGACCTGGAATCCCAACGCATGGTGGACATCAGGTACTCGCTGCTGCGGAAGAAGCGCCCGAGCAGGCGCAGGAAGACCTTGTCCGGCTGCATCGAAAACGGGAACCTGCTGGTCAGAGCGACCACGCCAGAAAACATGAGGAACATCACTGCGGTATCGGCAACCGACAGGAAATTGTACTGCTGCTGGTTGGAAACGCCGATGATTATCACGAAAAAGGCAAGGGTAATCGTTCGCGTCAAACCCTGCTGCGGTGTTGAGAACAGGTAAGCGATGGCGAAGACGATGAGGAATATCATCGACCCCAGTCCAACGAAGCTGGAAAGTTGCGGCATCACGAACACATACAGGGTACCGGCGAAGGCGATGGTGGACATCGAGGGCTTGAGTACGGTAAACACGGACAGCCGGGGAATGGTGGCAATTGCCAGCCCCATCGACGCCGTCGTCGTCACAATGCTGGAGCCACTCGGTACTTCGACGTAGATCCACAGCAAATAGGCGAGCCACATGCTGGCCATTATCCTGACCGCCGCTATCATGCTGTCGGGGTCGGGTAACAGGCCGCTCCCCGGCTGGCCCGATGGCACGGCCGACGCCGGGACCGAACCTGGAGCCGCTACAGCGAGACCTTTAATATTGAGAACCGTGTCAAGCTGGTCGCGGGTCAGTCCGTCAAGGCGGTGCAGACCCGTGCGGGCGAGCGCGAACGCGGCTTTGTGAAAATGCGACAACGCCTGCAGCCGGGCATGATCGGAGGACAGATCGATCGGTTGCGGCTGACGCTGGAGGGCCTCGCCGGCAAGCAGCCGCTCGATCTCTGCAAAGCGCCGCTCGAGCTCCGTCGTGGCAGCCCCGAGCCCGGGCAGCAGCACCTCCAGGTCGAGTTCGCCAAATTCTTTGCTGTTTTCATGCCATCGCTCCAGGGTCTCGAGCAATGCGGCCGACTGGCGCTGGAAACGGCGCCACTGATGGCGCAGTTCCCAGACTTCATGGCTGTCCGCCAGCGCCGCGTCCAGGTTCGCGCCGAATTGAGCGAGGAGCTGGACTTGTTGAGTGGCGATTGCCTGTGCGTCTTGACTCGGCTTGTCCTGATCTGGCTTGCCTGGCTCCGGCGTGTGGCCAGTCATCTCCTCCCGGTAGCCCGTGTACAGTCGGTGCTGGGTCTGGACCAGCGCCCGTGTCGCGTCCTCGAATCCGGCGCGGCTGTTGGTTGGCCACAGCAGGGTTGTGACCAGCGTGTAGACCAGGATACCGAGCGCGGTCTCCTCTGCGCGCAGCACCGCGGTGGCAAACGCATTGACCGGATCGGTACCGCCGTCGAAAGCAATGACCGCACTGGCGAATCCGGCCAGGTACCAGAAGTATGAGTGCTTGCTTACGCCCATCCTGTAGGCGCAAAAGCCAACCCACCCGGACAACGCCACCATGAACAGCCAGCGGTCCTGTACGAACAGTGCGATAATGAGCAGCGACACCGACAACGCAAGCAGCGTCCCAAGCATGCGCATGGCGCCCTTGTTCAGCGACTGGCCGATGGTTGACAGGCTGATGAAGGCCACCGCGAATCCCGCCCAATAGGGCCGGTCCCAATCCATCTGCAGGGCGATGCCGTAGGCAATGGTCATGGCCAGGGCGGTCTTGATCGACTCTTTGGTTCTTCTTGACAGAATCACAGTGAGTTCATTTCAGACCTGATCCCCTCCTTGTAGGAGCACCCGTGCCGAGCATAAACGCCGTCCCCGGCGCGATTCGCGGCGGGGACGGCGCTCCTACAGGAGGGTATTTACGCAATAATCGGATCAACCGGCCGCTGCCCCTGTTTGCTGCTGGTACGCTTTGACGACGTCCTCCAGCGTGTCATAGAAGGCGTCCTCACCGAACAACTGGCGGAGATTGTAGCGACTCTCTTCTTTGACATCGTCCATGACCTGCGCCACAACCAGGCGTATGCCTTTATCCTTCAGGGTCGCGAAAATTGAACGCAAGGTCTCCGCCGCGGAGTAGTCCACATCGTCGACCGCGGAGGCATCGAGGCAGAACCAGCGTAACGGTGGCTCTGCCTTGTTGACGAGGGCCATGATCTGTTCCGAGAGTTGCTCGGCATTCGCGTAGTACATGCTGTGCGTAAACCGGTAGATGAGCAGCCCGGGTACGGCCTCGGCCCTGGTCGTGACCGGCTGCGCCTGCAGGAGGCCCGACTCGGACGGCACCAGCACCGCGTTCTTTGGTCGATAGCCGCGCCGGGTGTGGTCGATCAGCGACAGCACGATGGCGAGTATGATGCCCTGTTCAACGCCCACGAACACTACTGTCGCCGCAGTGATCAGGGCCACCCAGAACTCCGAGCGCCGTTGGGCGAAAATGCTCTTCATTCCCTTGATATCAATCAGATCGACACCGATCAGGAACACCACCGCCGACAACACCGCTTCGGGCATGTAGGCCAGTGGTCCGGTCAGAAACAGCAGCACCAGCAATACGATAAGGGCAGTGAACAGCAGCGACAGTTGGCTGCGTCCGCCGGCGCTGTCGATCATCTGGGTTTTGGTCGGGCTGCCATTGACGACAAAGGTGCCGGACAGGCCGGCGCCGATATTGGCCAGCCCCAGGCCGACCAGGTCGGTGTTCTCACTGAAGGTCTCGTTGTAGCGTGAGGCATAGGCACGGGAGGTCGCCGCGCTCTGTGCCAGGATGAGCACGAACATGGCAAACGCCGTGGGCATCAGTTTGCCGATGAGCTCCCAACTCCACTTGGCCTCCGGCAGTCCGATGTGCGGCAGGCCGCTTGGCACGGCACCGAGCACATGCACATGGGCCTTGAGGTCGAGTGCCCAACTGATGGCGATGGCGCCGATCACGGCAATCAGTGCCCCCGGGATCTTCTTCGAGAGCAGCTTCGAACCGACAATGACTGCCAGCACACTGAGCGCAACGGCCAGCGCATAGATATTGACCTGTTCGATCTGCTGCAGGTCGTTCCAGATCTTTTCCAGGGTGCCGTGCCCACCGCCCTTCAGGCCCAGCATGCCCGCGATTTCCCCCAGCGCGACCTGTAGACCGACCCCGGTCAGG
>JAUVNM010000241.1 GCA_030599705.1 Gammaproteobacteria bacterium | reverse complement strand
TTTCTGCGTGCGGGCCCTGCATGGCAGGCAATAAAATCTTTTCCAAGTACCAGTAAAGGGGACTGTCGATAAAAGAGTTCCAGCTCCGTCTTGTATTCTTCGCCGCGTGACGACACCACTTGTTTTTCCCAGAGCAGGCCCTGGGGGATACCCTGCTTCATTAACTCATGCAGGAAACTGTCGTGGTTGCCAACGATATAGAAGACATGGTCAGGAAACCTCAGTTTTAACCTGAAAATCAGGTCCATCATCAATAGAGAACTTTCCATTTCCTCGAGACAGCCGGGTTTCTCCGAATGTACGGCATCACCAAGGATGATCAGTGCGGCTGTGCCGTTCTCCAGGCCGTCAAGGAAAGTATTCTCGCTGAGGATCGTGAGCAAATTGTCAACCTGCGCATGCAGGTCACCGACGAGTATCGGTGTGACATTGTCCGGCAACTCGAGAATACCACCGGGGTTTCCCCGGGTGTCCCTGCGATGGCCGGTTTCGTTCCTGAAGAGGGCATTTACCTGTTTCAGGGTTGCGGTTGCCTCAGGCGGAGACAAGGGTTCAAGTGGTCCTCTGAAGATTTCCAGGACCCGCCTCAAGGCGGCCCTGCGCCGAAGCGTACGTTCGGGAATTTCCTGGGTGTCGCCGGCAAGTGAAATATAGGTGCCGAGTTCCGATATCGGGTCCCTGAAAACCAGGCTGTCACCGGTGTGGGAAACGGAGAACTCGCGGCGGAATGCATCCCGTGGTGAGCTGAATACCTGTTCCTGGTATTCGACCTTGCTGTCTATGGCAAGCGTAGTCCCGGGGGACAGTCTTAGAAAGTGGCCGACTCCGTTACTATATCGTTCCGGGTCGAACACTATGAAATCGTATGGCGACTCGTTGTGGCGAACAGCGACGCCAGGGTCCGGAGACAGGTGGAGAATCTGTTTGCCCATCTCGACCCTGAAATCCGGATATCCGCTGAGGGGGATGCACAGTTCCTTGCCCGACAGTCGAAGTTTGCGGGAGCGATCGAGGATAACGGTTTCCTGACCAGGCTGGAAATAATCCTGAATATTTTTCCAGATCGACGGTTTTGTCATACAGGAGAAACCCTTTTTTTGTAACTGATGCTTCCTGCTTCCATTCAGACTGTGACAGATTATCAGATGGATATCAGCTACTTTCAATCCCCCTGATAGTTTCTGGTCTGATGATACTCTCAACCGGGAACTGACAGGTAAAGGTACTCCCGCGCCCCACCTTGCTGCTGATTTCCAGTTCGGTGCCATGGCGTTCGAGAATGTATTTGACAATGGCAAGTCCGAGGCCTGTGCCGCCCGTGTCACGCGAGCGGCTGGTATCAACGCGGTAAAGACGTTCGGTCAGGCGTGCAAGATGCCGTGCGGCAATACCTTCGCCATTATCGCTGACACTCAGGTGTGCCCCTTCTTTATCGGCCTGCCAGCGGATCCGGACTTCGGTCCGGTTCGGGGTATGCTGTATGGCATTGGTGACAAGATTGGATATCGCGGTACGCAGTTCTTTTCTCTCCCCCCTCAGGCTGGCCGGTGATTCGATATCCAGCTGTATAACATGATGGGTTGATTTGCCCAGGGTGCGCGCCTCTTCGGCAATTTCAGCAAGCAGTTCGGGCACATTAATCTCGTCTGCTGCGGGGGGCTGCTTGTTCAGCTCAAGGCGCGAGAGTGTCAGCAGGTCGGAAATCAATTCACCCATACGTATTGCCTGCTTTTGCATCAGTTCGATGGAGCGCTTGTCGGCCGGAAGTTCGCTATCCCCGGTCTGTATCTGCTCCAGCAGGCCGGATATGACCGTCAGGGGCGTGCGCAATTCGTGCGATATATTTGCCACAAAATCCCGTTGTGCGGAATCCAGATGATACTGGCGGGTAATATCGCTGGCGACGATCATTTGCTGCTGATGCCTGCCGAGTGAGGTAACCAGCATTGACACGATTTTTGACCGGTTGGCTGGCGGACTGAATACCAGGGGTTCTTCAAAGGCCTTGTTGTCCAGGTATTCCTCCAGTACCGGATCACGGACAAGATCCTGAAATGACGATCCGGCTGAAGCGCTACAATCTATACCCAGCAGCCGCCCGGCAGCTGGATTCATCCAGTCGATTCTCCCTGTCTGCTCCAGTATGACCACGGCTTCTGGCAAAGCGGTGACGGCTTCCTGGAAGCGGCTCTTAAGATGTGACAGCCGGTCTTCGCGCTGCCTGGCCTCCGCATGCAGTGCATTGATTTCCCGGACGATACCGGTCCACAGACCTGTGGACCGTGGCCCGTCCTGCCCGTCTTGCCTGATCACGTGCGCTAGCCTGGCAAGTTGATACAAATGCCAGCCGAGATAAACAAGCAGGCCGAGCAACAGGAAGGATAGTGGTTTTCCCGTTAGCATGCCTGCCAGGCTTGCCATGAGGATTATCCCGAGGAGCAGCCGGAGTTCTTTTTGCCAGTGGTTCGGCATGCTCAACCGGGCACGGAAAAACGGTAACCGGCACTGCGGATGGTCTGGATGAGGCGGTCGTGTCCGGAGGGTTCGAGTATTTTGCGCAGGCGACGGATATGGACATCGACGGTGCGATCTTCCACGTAGGCGGTACCCCAGACCTGCTCGATCAGCTGTTGGCGGCTGTAGACCCGCTCCTGGTGCGTCATGAAAAAATGCAGCAAGCGGAAC
This sequence comes from Gammaproteobacteria bacterium, assembly GCA_030599705.1. Lineage (GTDB taxonomy): Bacteria > Pseudomonadota > Gammaproteobacteria > UBA9214 > UBA9214 > SZUA-186. Next base: position 1,083 of record JAUVNM010000241.1, on the reverse strand, counting down.
TCGCGTGGTGACAGCTCCACGGGTGTTCCAGCAGCAGTGACGCGGCGTGTCCCCGGGTCAAGCCTCAGGCCGTCAATCTCCAGTAGTGTGTTCTCGTCGTGTTGTGCAGTACGGCGCAGGACCGCCTTGATCCGCGCCAGTAATTCACTGACCGAGAAAGGTTTGGAAACATAATCATCGGCGCCGGCTTCGAGTGCGGCTACCTTGTCGACCTCCTGGTCGCGTGCAGTCAGCATGATGACAGGAGGGGAGTTGCGGGAGTTGTCATTATGCAGCTGGCGGGCAAGTTCAAAACCGGATTGTCCGGGCAGCATCCAGTCGAGAAGTATCAGGTCAGGTCTTCGGGAAGCGATTACCTGACGTGCTTCCAGTGCACTGCCGGCCTCGAGTAGTTTGTATCCCTCGCGTATCAGCGCCATGCCAATCATTTCACGGATGGCAGCATCATCATCGACGACAAGAATACAGGGCATGGGACGCAAGGATAGTCCCGGCCGGCAGCAAGTCAATGTGAACAGGTGGTGGGGCTAGCCGTAACGGCCTTCGATATAGTCGGCAGTCTCCTGCTTTGCAGGCGTCACAAACATGTCTTCGGTGGCGGTATGTTCCACGACCTTGCCCATCAGCATGAAGATGCACTCTTCACTGGCGCGGCGGGCCTGGGCCATGTTGTGGGTCACGATCAGGATAGTGTACTTGCCGCGCAGTTCCCAGATCAGCTCTTCCACGGCCTCGGTGCCCTTGGGGTCGAGCGCGGAGCAGGGTTCATCCATCAGCAGCAACCCGGGCTTGACGGGCAGCAGGCGCGCGATGCACAGCTTCTGCTGGTCCTCCAGCGAGAGTTCGGTGCCCTTGCTGTCCAGCCGGTCCTTGACCTTGTCCCATAACAGCACCTGGCGCAGGGCGCCCTCGGCGATATCATCCTGTTCGCTGCGCGAAGCGCGTTTGCCTCCCGCATGCAGGTGGTAGCCAAACAGTACGTTGTCACGGATGGAAATCGGCAGCGGGTTTGGCCGCTGGAAGACCATGCCGATCTGCTTGCGCACCTGCACCAGTTCGACAGCCGGGTCATAGATGTTATGG
>JAUVNM010000096.1 GCA_030599705.1 Gammaproteobacteria bacterium | reverse complement strand
ATAATTCTGGCATTACCATTGATAAACCCGACCAATGCAACGACTAACTAAGGGCCTTGTTTTTGGTGTCGTGACCGGCCTGGTTGGCGCCATCCTGGGCCTGACCCCGCTGGGAGCGGACTTCGAGAAACACATTGGCCTGGACTGGCTGTTCCTGGTGCGTGGCCCGATCCAGCCGCCCCCCGAGGTGGCGGTGGTGGCCATCAACGAGCGCGATATTGCCGGTCTTGGCCTGCCCAAGCTGCCGCGTGACTGGCCGCGGTCCATCCATGGCCAGTTGATTGAACAACTGGTCGCGCGCGGTGCGTCCGCCATCGTGTTCGACATGGACTTCCAGCGTCCGAAATCCACTGAGGACGACGCCGAATTTGCCCGGGCCGTGGCCGCCGCGGAGCGCGTGGTGCTGTTCGAACGCCTGAACGGCAAGCGCCAGCCCATTTACGACATGGACGGCCAGCAGACCGGCACCATCTGGGTAGAAGAGCTGGTGCTGCCCATCCCGGTACTCGCGGAGGCGGCGAAGGCACTGGCGCCATTCCCGGTCCCCAAGGTGCAGGTCAATGTGTACCAGTTCTGGCCGTTCAAGCCCAGCGCCGGTAGTGTGGCGACCCTGCCGGCCGCCACGCTGCAGGTGCATGCGCTACCGGTGCAGCAACGCTGGATGGCGGTACTGGAACAGGCGGGTGCCACGGGAGTTCAGGATTTGCCACGTGCTGAGTCCGGGGTAGGGCGTGCCCCGGGGGTAAACCGCCTGATGTTGGCCTTGCGTGGCGCCTTTGTGAACGACCCGGCACTCGGTGACCGGGTTCGGGCGGTGCTGGCAGCCGATGCGTCACTGACAGCCGGGGAACGCCGCTTGATGACGGCGCTTGCCGGTCTTTACGAAGGCGGCGACAACCGCTACCTGAATTTCTACGGGCCGCCCGGCAGCATTCCGAATATCCCCTACAATGCCGTGCTCAAGGGCGGCTCAAAGACGGTCTCGCCGGCGGCGCTGGACTTTACCGGCAAGGTGGTCTTCGTCGGCCTGTCCGATCTCTACGACCCGGGCCAGCCGGACCGTTTTTACACGGTGTTCACGAATGATGATGGCGTTGACCTGAGCGGCGTCGAGATTGCCGCGACCGCGTTTGCCAACCTGTTGACCGATCGCAATCTCCGGCCTGCCGGAGCGCTGGAGACGGCCGTCATCCTGCTGCTGGTCGGTTTTCTACTGGGTTCCGGTATCTATCTCCTGTCGGCCGTCATCGCCGTGCCGCTGGCGCTGGTGCTATCCGGCCTCTACATCGCCGCGGTCCAGGTTGCCTTTAACGTGGTTGACCTGTGGCTGCCGCTGGCGATACCGATGCTGGTGCAACTGCCGATTGCCCTGTTTGTCGGCCTGCTGGCCCAGTACCTGACCGAGGCGCGCAGCCGCAGGCAATTGAAGTCCGTGTTCGGGCAGTATGTCCCGCCGGAAATCGTGGAAGAGATGAGCCGCAATCCGGACGAGGATTTTTCGGTTGAGGGAGAGAGCCGGGAATTGTCGGTGCTGTTCTGCGACATTCGCAGTTTCACCACGATCTCGGAATCACTGGCGGCTGATGAGCTGAAACAGCTGTTGAACTACTTTTTCACCCCGATGACAAAAATCATTTTTGAACAGCGCGGCACCATTGATAAATATGTCGGCGATATGATCATGGCCTTCTGGGGGGCGCCAATACACGATCCCGAACACCGGCAACAAGCGGTAGACGCGGCGCTTGCCATGCTGGACCAGCTGGAGGACATGCAGACCGAATTAAGCGAGCGCAACTGGCCGGCGATCAATATCGGTATTGGCATCAATACCGGCATGATGAACGTCGGTGACATGGGATCCGAGTACCGGCGCGCCTACACCGTGATTGGTGACGCGGTCAACCTGGGTTCACGCCTGGAAGGGCTGACCAAGTATTACGGCGTCCGGCTGATCGTCAGCGAGACCACGGCCGAGGGCCTCGGTAGTATGCTGTTGCGCTGCCTGGACCGGGTCAAGGTCAAGGGCAAGAATGAACCGGTGATCATCTATGAACCGGTCTGCCGCAGCAGCGATGCAAGCAATGAATGTCAGGCAGAACTGGATACCTGGGAGGAGGCCCTTGCAGCCTATTATGAGCAGCGCTGGGATGATGCCGAAACAATACTCACGGGGCTCCATGATGCGCATCCCGGTACCCGGCTCTATTCCCTGTACCTGGAAAGGATCCAGGGCCTGCGCGGCGCGGAACTTCCTGATGACTGGGACGGGGTATTTGTGCATACCTCCAAGTAACTGTACCAAGGCTGTCCGTTTAGTGTGAAGAATGGACAGGAGAATATGCACGAAAGAGTTACCGGTTGGCTACTCGCTGATCGAGAAGGTCACGGGCTTGTTGAGTGAACCGTGATTGAAATCACCCAGCAGGATATGCGAGTTGCTGTCACGGGCATGGATGATCCAGGAATAGTAACCGCCTTTTTTCAGAAGTCCCGGCGGTAATTCGAGTTCAGGCCGGGTCAGCAGTTTTGATGTGTAGATCAGCTGGTCATCGTTCCAGAGATCACGGACAAAAACCTGGTAGTAGTTCGCCCCGGAGACCGGCTCCCAGGAGAGTTTTGTCGGGATCTCCATGACCTGCTCTTCATGTGCCGGTACCTGGCCGGCTGCCTGCGGGAGCATGTGCCGGATCACGTAGTCCCGGTTGATGAATTCCTCGCCACTGTTCAATGTGATGCGCGCAGAGTACCAGCCATCTGAGGCCGTTGGCGGGATATCAATCTGTTTGATGAACACACGCTTGTCCGGCTGCTTGTCGCGCTTGATAGTGCGGTAGCGTTCCAGGTCGAGTTCAACAAGCCTGTCTCCACGCGGGTTGAGTACCTCAATCGATTGCACCTCGTTGAAGCGCGCTGTGGAAAACAGCGGCATGAGGAATTGCTGCCGGCCAGGCCAGTTGCAGACATGGATATCGAAAAAGCCGGCCTCGGTATAATGCGGGTCATCGTTCGAAGACATGGCGGCAGGCGCCAGGCTGCACAGCAAGATCAGGGCGATTGCCTGCAGTGTTCCCCCGGTGGATGTGTGTGCATCTGCCCCGGTGTTCATGGTGGTCATTTCGAAGGTGTCTCCAGTGTGAGCGCAACGCGATTGGCTTCCCGTAACCGCAGCGACAGGCTTCTCAGCATGCCAATACTGATTTCCGGATAGCTCAGTATCAGGCCCCGCAAACGGGACTTGTCCAGCATGAGTACAACGCTGTCCTCCAGGACATGGGCGGTTGCCGAGCGGGGCAGGTCATCCAGCAGGTTCATTTCACCAAAGCAGTCTCCCGGTCCCAGGGTGGCAATAAAATTTCTGCTGTTCGGGTCAGGGTCAATGGATATGCCCACCGAGCCGGATACCAGCAGGTACAGGTGGTCACCCTGGTCGTTGATCTCGAATATCCGGTCACCGCTGTAGAAATGCTCCTGCTCCAGGGACCCGGCAACCATGCGCAGGTCCTCGGTTGCTACCATCGAGAATATAGGAGCTTGCTTCAGCAGTAGCAGGCGTTTGAACAGGTCAGACATGGGCATTTGCTGTTGTTGATTGGTGCAGGAATTGCCGGGCACATTGCTGTAGCCAGTCGTCTGCATGCGCAGTACACCATTCTATCACCTCGGTCATGGAGTTAAACGCCGGGACGTGCCGGCTGCCCTGGCTGTCATGCAAGCCGGTCAGTACCTGTTGTAACAGTTTGGTGGCATGACCACCCTCGAGATTGTTGAGTGCTTCGCCGGCATTGGCAATATGGCGTTCATCGCGACTGGAAAATCCCGCCCGAATGATGTTTATAATGCCAGGCTCATGCAGGGGTTCAAGCGCCATTAATGCAAGCTGGATTGTCTGCTCAAGGCGTTCTTCGAGTACCAGCCTGACCAGCATGCCGGTCGTTGAACTGGATTTCTCTGCGTCTTTCAGTACCTGTACCGCATCCTGAATCTGGCCTGCCTCCCGGGCCTTGCTGGTAGCCAGCTCTTCAAAACCTGCCTTCGGCAGCCCCGATCCCTCCAATGCAGCAAGCAGGGCAAACTGCCCGCGTATGGGCACCTTGTTATCCAGGATCAGGTGGTGAACTTTTTCCGCAAAGTTACTGCTGATGGCCTTCAGTGAATTGACGCCGGCCTGTCTGACATGTGGATGACTGTCGGCCGTGGCACGAAGAATAAGGGGGGTACGGGAGTGTCTGCCCTCCAGGTGCAGGCATTTTGCGGCGGCGGTACGTATTTCCGGGTTCTCGTGTGCCAGTGCCCTGGATAATGCCGGGTAGGCATCATCAGGGAGTTCCGCTTTCCAGTGACTGAGTCCGTGCAGGGCCCATAGGTACGTGTCTTCCGAATCTGTGTCCAGCATCTTAATGAATAATCCACGATAGGTTGCCTGTAGTGTCTCCCGGTGTTGCGGGCCGAGCAGGGGAAGGTCGGGAATGAGTGTGAATCCGGCCTGGCAGGTATGGGTACTGTCTTGCAGCAGATCCAGCCATTTCTGCACCAGGTAATCCGGGTTCTTTACCGGTTCCTGGTGGTGAAGTACATAATGAATTCCGGCAGCGCGGAGTCTCGGGTTGGTGTTTTCCAGCAGTTGCAAGGCATGGTCGAGGTAGCTGCTGTCTTGTTGACCGGCCAGCAGACGTACGACCGTGGCATGGAAATGGGTATCACGTGTCTCGGCCATGGCATGCAGTTTTTCACGATAATCGGTTAAATCGATATCAGCCAGTAACCCGAGCAACTGGTCGGCGGTGGCAGTATCAGCTGAATCAACCCGTTTGAGCAGCATTTCTGCTGCCTGCTCCGGGAATGAACCGGTCAGCAAGTGGGCAAACGCAATGGCTACATCCGGATCCTGGTGGGCTACCCCGGTGGTAATTTCGTCGAGGACTTCCTTGTTGGCGCCGTTCAACGCGGAATACAGGCGCTTGTCGGGGAGAAACAGCTTTTCCTTTAATGTAGTTATCAAGGTACTGGCATAGGCCCGGTTCATGTTTCTGCTGAAATACAGATACATGGCTGCGGCTGCTATACCAGGCACCAGAAAATATTCCGGGCGGTCCATTCCCTGCATGATCCACAGCAGCAGGCCGCAGATAAACAGTGCCGATGGCAACACCACGGCAACGGAAATGGCACGGGCGCGCCCCTGCATGTAGGCCGGTATAATATTAAAAAACAGGCTTCTGACCGGGTTCCTGAAGGCCGGCATCAGGGCATCCTTGTTCAGGCTGCCAAGCAGCGCGGCAGGCAGGGTAAAGCTTGCCGTCAGTGTTGAGAGTGCCACCAGTGTGGTCCACGGGAACAACAGGTTAACGCGGCGCACGCCGAAGCGTCTGATAACCCGGTTGGTAACAAGAATCTGCGTCAGCAGCGCAATGGTACTGGTAACTGCTGTCAGGATGCCGAAGAAACTGGCCAGTGCTGCCTCGGTTTCGAAGGTTTGCAGGTAGATGCGGTGGACACTGTAGCAAAGGATGTAAAACGCGATCACCATGAAGAACAGGGCAAAAGATGCCGCCCGCAGCAGGTCGGATGACCGGGTATAGCGCAGTCCCTGGTTAATCTGTCGAGCGCTCTCCCGGATGATATTGTGGCTGCGGTGGGGCGCCCGGAAGTGCGTCGAGGGACCTTGCTTGCGGTGCCAGTTGCTGATCAGGATGAGGCCCGCAACCAGAATAATACACCATATAATCAGCAGGTTATGAGTGCCCAGTAGCGGTGCCGCAAATGCCAGCAGCAATCCGCCAATGATGGCACCGGTTTGGGCGCCGGCAAATACCAGTGGTGCCAGGCGTTTTGCCTGCAGGGTTGTCATGTTCTGGTTCATATAAAGAGCGGCATGTACCAGCAGAATCTCTGATGCCACTTCGTACGTGAGGTAGTAGAGCGGATAGATCAGTGTGCTGTTTGACAGAGACATGGCCACCCAACTTGCAAAGACCAGCAGTGCGAGTGTGGCAAAGATAATCCTGAAGAATTTTTCGGCGATAATCCGGTCTGCAAAGGCCGCATACATCAGGCAGACCATGGCAAGCAGCAGGGCCTGTATCATGTACATCAATGGCAGGTATTCGATGCCCAGTCTTTTTAGAAACAGGGCATCTGCGCTGCCCCGGCCGATGGCCATGCCGGCACTGACCAGCAGGAAAAACGACAGAAAATAGAGAACGCTCGCCGATTCCCCCTCGCGAACGAGCAACAGCTCCTTGATCGTCTTCATGTTGCCGGTAATGACTGCCCGGTTGAACTATTCGTGTCGGCCATTACTGAAACGGAAACATCTTCATCGGTTTTGACATCTGGTTCACGTTGCCTGCCATGTGACCCACAGTAATATTCATGTCGGTGAATTGTCTGTTCATCAGTTGCAGGTTGCTAGCCATGTTGCCAACACTGGTATTCATGGTATAGATCTGTTCGAGCATGGAATGCAGGTCACCACTCAGGGTGATGAGGCTGGTATCCATGTTGCTGACCGACGAGTTCATGGCGGGCATGATGGAAATATTTTCATTCATCGCTGTCAGCGTATTCTGTACCTGGCTGATGTCGCTGGCAACCGTGGTAAAACTCGAGTCCATGGTGGACATATACTTGGACATCATCTCCATGTGTTCACGGATAACGGCAAAATCCGAAGTCAGGATAAAAATCAGGTAGAACAGGGCGGCGCCCAGCATCAGCATGCTGGTCATGCCAAAGCGGATGATTTGTGTTGTCCGGCGGCCAATGCGGATACTGAGCTTCTCGCGGTGTGCCATGCCTTCATTGAACTCCCGCAGGGCATTTTCCACGATTTCTGCTATCTGCCTGGGGCTGTTATTGTTCTCCATACTGACTCCTGCAGT
>JAUVNM010000255.1 GCA_030599705.1 Gammaproteobacteria bacterium | reverse complement strand
GGTCCGGCCTATGCCATGGCACCGATCATGCTGCGCCACAGCCTGGATTCCGGTGATATCGATTACTGGGAAATCAACGAAGCGTTTGCGGCCCAGGTACTCGCCTGCCTCGCGGCCTGGGAAGATGCGGAGTTTTGCCGTAACGAGCTCGGGCGCGACCAGCCGTTCAGCCCGATTGACCAGCAACGCCTCAATGTCGATGGGGGTTCCGTTGCCATCGGCCACCCGGTCGGCGCCAGTGGCGCACGCATCGTGCTGCACCTGCTGCAGACCCTGAAACGCGAGAAGGCCCGTCGCGGCATGGCCAGCCTGTGCATCGGCGGCGGCCAGGGCGGTGCCCTGCTGGTGGAACGCCCGGAGAGCGCCCATGGATGACACCACCGTGCCGGCGCATTTCAACACCGAAACCGATGACGACAACATTGTCTGGCTGCATATCGACAAGGCCGGTGCCGGCACCAATGTGCTGGGTACCGAAGTTCTGAAGGAACTCGATCGCCATCTCAAGGAGATTGCCGCACAGAATCCGCGCGGCCTGGTGATTCTGTCCGACAAAAAGAAAGGCTTTATCGCCGGCGCGGATATCGAGGAATTCACGCGGATCAGGAACAAGACCGAGGCGCTGGAACTGATTCATCTCGGACAGTCGGTGTTCAACCGGCTTGCGGAGCTGAGCTTTCCGACCGTCGCCCTGATTCACGGCTTCTGCCTCGGCGGCGGTACCGAGCTGTCACTCGCCTGCCGCTACCGCGTGGCACGCGATGATCCCGGCACCCGGCTGGGTCTGCCGGAAGTGCGCCTCGGCATCCATCCCGGTTTTGGCGGCAGTGTACGCCTTACCCCGCTGGTCGGCGGCATCAAGGCCATGGACCTGATGCTCACCGGCCGGACCATCGACGGGCGCCAGGCGAAACGCATCGGGCTGGTCGATGTCGTCAGCCCGGAACGCCACCTGCGCAGTGCGGCACGCCGCCTGGTGCTCGACGCACCGCCCGCGCACCGGCCGGTACTGGCTGACCGGCTGTCCAATCATGCACTGGTGCGGCCCTTGCTGGCCCGGGTGTTTCGCAAGCAGGTAGCGAAACGCGTCTCGGAACAACACTACCCGGCGCCGTATGCACTGATCGATGTCTGGCTGAAACACGCCAACCATCCGACGCGCATGCTGGAGGCCGAGGCGCAGTCCATCGCCGGACTGATCAAGGGCATCACCGCGCGCAACCTGATCCGCGTGTTTTTCCTGCAGGAAAAACTGAAAGAACTCGGCAAGGATTCAGCGTACCAGCCAAAGTATGTGCATGTCATCGGCGCCGGCACCATGGGTGGCGATATCGCGGCATGGTGTGCGTTACGCGGTTTTCATGTATCGCTCCAGGACCAGGCGCCGAAACGCATTGCACCGGCCATGCAGCGCGCCCACAAGTTGTTCAAGCGCAAGCTGAAGCGCCCGCTCAAAATCACCACCGCCATGGACCGCCTGCTGCCGGACCACCGCGGCGCCGGCATTGAACGCGCCGACATCGTCATTGAAGCAATTTTTGAAGATGCCGAGGTAAAGCGTTCACTTTACAGGGAAATTGAACCCAGAATGAAGCCCGGCGCCATCCTCGCGACCAACACATCCAGCATCCCGCTGGAAGAACTCAGCGGGGCCCTGCAGCAACCGGAGCGGCTGGTCGGTCTGCATTTCTTCAACCCGGTCGCCCTGATGCAGCTGGTGGAAATCGTCAACGGCAGCAGCACCTCCGAGGAGGTATCCCGCAAGGCCATGGCGTTTACCCGGCAGATCGACCGCCTGCCACTGCCGGTGACCAGCACCCCCGGCTTCCTCGTGAACCGTATCCTCATGCCCTACCTGATGGAGGCCGTGGTGCTGGAATCCGAGGGCACCCCGGCCGCGATCATCGACACGGCCGCCACCCGCTTCGGCATGCCCATGGGCCCGGTGGAACTCGCCGACACCGTGGGTCTGGATATCTGCCTGCACGTCGCCGAGATTCTTGCTGAACATTTCAATGCCGAGGTACCGGAACGCCTGAAGGCACTGGTCGCCGACGGCCACCTCGGCAAGAAATCCGGACGCGGCTTCTATACCTTCAGGAAAGGCAAGGCCGTCAAACCGAAGGCTTCGACCAGCGGCTGGAATCTCGACGACATCACCAACCGCCTGATACTGCGAATGCTGAACGAGGCCGTCTGCTGCGTGCGTGAAGGCGTGGTCAGTGACCAGGAGCTGCTGGACGCCGGCCTGGTATTCGGTACCGGTTTCGCCCCGTTTCGCGGCGGGCCCATGCATCACATCCATTCCGTTGGCGCGGAGATGCTGCGCAAGGAGCTGGAAAATCTCGAGCAGCTGCGTGGCAAGCGGTTTGCCCCGGATCCGGGCTGGGAAACGTTGTTCACCTCCGGGGAGACAGCTGAATGAGCACAGGCACACTCGACAAGATCCCTGCCGATGTCGCCGGCACCCTCGCCGGCCTGTTTCGCGAACGGGTCCGGCGCACACCGGATGCCGTTGCCTATCGGCAATACGATGAAAGCAGTGACAGCTGGAAAGACTTTAGCTGGTCGGACATCGCTGCACAGGTGGCGCGCTGGCAAGCCGCCTTCTCCGGTGAAGACCTGCAACCCGGCGACCGCGTCGCCATCCTGATGCGCAATGGCACCGAGTGGGTCACGTTCGAACAGGCGGCACTTGGGGCGGGACTGGTGGTGGTACCGCTGTACACCGATGACCGTGCCGAGAATACCGCCTATATCCTGAACAATGCGGGCGTGAAACTGCTGTTCCTCGAGGGCATGGAACAGTGGGAGAACCTGCTCAGCGTACACGACCAGCTCGGCACGCTGGTCCGGATCCTGACGCTGGAGCCTGTCAGTGTCCCGGAGGGCGAAACCCGCGTCCGGACCGTGTCGGAATGGTTACCGGCCAGCGGCGGCGAACTGCTGGAACTGGACGGTGATCCCGACGACCTTGCCACCATCGTGTATACCTCGGGAACGACCGGAAGGCCGAAAGGTGTAATGCTCAGTCACCGCAATATCCTGGCGAATGCCGACTACGGCACGGACACCATCCCCATGTACCGGGAAGATGTGCTGCTGTCGTTCCTGCCGCTGTCGCACACCTTTGAACGCAGCGTCGGTTACTACATCCCGATGATGATGGGCTCGATGATCGCCTATGCACGCTCCATCCCGCAGCTGGGCGAGGACCTGGTCACGATCCGGCCCACCATACTCATCTCGGTGCCGCGCATCTATGAACGTGTATATAACAAGATCCAGGCCGGGCTCGCCGAAAAGCCGCCGTTTGCCGCAAAGCTGTTCAACCTCGCGGTCGACGTGCTGTACGGCTGGGCGGACCCGCGCATCGAACTGGCGTAGGACTGCGAGTACCGTCGCTTCCGCTGTCGCTCTCGCCGTCGCGTTCCCCGTGGCGGTAATCGGCGGGTCGTACATCCTCGCGCGCCAGATCTTCGTGAGGCAGGTGGAGAAGAAGCGACGAGCCGCCGAGGAGTTGATGGGTCATCTTGTGGAGCGCGTCGAGCGGGGGATCGGATCCCGAACGCTTCCGGCATCTGAAGAAGGAGGCGAATGAGATGGGCTGGAGAATCGTTCCCGTCATTCTGGCGTTTCTGCTG
>JAUVNM010000059.1 GCA_030599705.1 Gammaproteobacteria bacterium | reverse complement strand
TTTCTGTGTGGTTCCGTACACACGCGGTGAGGAAGTCAGCCGCCCGTTTGACGATATCATTGCCGAGGTCGCGGCACTCGCCGAACAGGGTGTTCGGGAAATCACGCTGCTCGGTCAGAACGTCAACGCCTACCGCGGCGCGATGCATGACGGCGAGATGGCCGACCTCGCGCTGCTGATTATCTGGATTGCCGCCATCGAGGGGGTCGACCGCATCCGCTACACCACATCGCACCCGCTGGAAATGAGTGACAGCCTGATCCAGGTCTATGCCGAGGTAAAGGAGCTGGTCGGGCACCTGCACCTGCCGGTCCAGAGTGGTTCGGACCGCGTGCTTGCCCTGATGAAGCGCAACCACACGATGCTCGAATACAAGTCGATCATCAGGCGCCTGCGCACGGCGCGCCCCGGGATCAGCCTGTCATCGGATTTTATCGTCGGATTTCCGGGCGAGACGGACGCGGACTTCGAGCAGACCATGGCGCTTATCGAGGATATCGGTTTCGATCAGTCCTTCAGTTTTATTTACAGCGCACGCCCCGGTACGCCAGCGGCCGGCCTGCCGGACAATGTACAGCTGGATGCCAAGAAACAGCGGCTGGTGCGACTGCAACAGCGTATCAATGCCATGGCGGCGGAGATCAGTGCAGCCATGGTCGGTACTATCGAACGGGTGCTGGTCGAAAAAACCTCGCGCAAGCGGGCCGACCAGCTGAGTGGCCGCACGGAAAACAACCGTGTGGTGAATTTCGATGCCGACCCGGCACTCATCGGGAAATTCGTGGATGTGGAAATAACCGAGGCCCTGCCGAACTCGCTGCGCGGTATCATTGTCTCAACAGAGCAGACAACCAGCACGGGGGCGGTGGCCAGGATTGCCTGATACCAATTTGAGTTCCCGGATTCATTCCATCGACATTTCCTTCGAGCCCGCCGATAACGATCGTCTTGCCGAGTTGTGCGGGCAGTTCGACGATCACCTGCACCAGCTTGAACAGCGCCTCGGTGTGGAGATCAACAGCCGCGGCAGCGACTTCCGTATCATCGGCGCGGCCGCCGCCGTGAAGCGCGCCGGCAGTATCCTCGAGGGCCTGTATAACGAAACCGGCACCGGTTCCCTGTCACCCGAGAAAATTCACCTGTTCCTGCAGGAGGCGGGCGCCGGCCAGGCGAGCGCCAATGAAAAAGCCGTCAGTGCGGCGGCGAAGAATGACGGGATGGTAATCCATACGCCCGGCAGTTCTGTCTCACCGCGCGGTATCAACCAGAAACATTACCTGCAGAATATCTTCAGGCATGACCTGAACTTCGGGATCGGGCCGGCGGGAACCGGCAAGACCTATCTTGCCGTGGCCTGTGCCGTGCAGGCACTCGAGCAGGAAAGGGTCAGCCGCCTGGTGCTGGTGCGCCCCGCGGTCGAGGCCGGCGAGCGGCTCGGGTTTCTGCCGGGTGATCTGACCCAGAAGGTCGATCCGTATTTACGCCCGCTGTATGACGCGCTCTACGAGATGCTGGGACTGGACCGCGTCGCCAAATTGATCGAGCGCAACGTGATTGAAGTGGCGCCGCTGGCATTCATGCGCGGCCGCAGCCTCAATGATGCCTTTATCATTCTCGATGAAGGGCAGAATACGACGGTTGAACAGATGAAGATGTTTCTTACCCGCATCGGTTTCGGCTCAACGGCCGTGGTTACCGGTGACATCACCCAGATCGACCTGCCCAGGCAAACTCAGTCAGGCCTGCGCCAGGTTATTGATGTCCTCAGTGACCAGCAGGGCATCAGTTTTACTTTTTTTACCTCGCAGGACGTGGTGCGACACCCGCTGGTTCAACGGATTATCAATGCCTATGAATCCTACGACCTGACCGCTAACGGCAAGACCTAGCCCGCATTTCTCATAATGAGTACAGAGCCCGGTATTGAAATCCAGTGTGCAATCACCGCCGAGGGCTTGCCATCATCCGCGCAATTGTACCAGTGGCTGCAGCATGCCCTGCAGAACCGGGCTGCCGACTCTGAATTAACGTTGCGTATTGTCGACGAAGCGGAAATTACGGCGCTCAATCACCGCTACCGGGGCAAGGATGGTGCAACCAATGTCCTGTCATTTCCCTACCAGCCGCTGCCGGGTGTTGAATCCGGGCTGCTCGGCGATATCGTTATCTGTGCGCCGGTCGTGGCGCGGGAAGCAGTAACGCAGTCCAAGTCACTGGAGGAGCACTGGGCCCACATCACCATTCACGGCGTGTTGCACCTGCTGGGGCATGACCACCAGCAAGCGGAGGAGGCCGGGCACATGGAACAGCTGGAGGCGCAATTGCTTGGCCAGCTCGGGTTTGCCGACCCTTACCGGCCACGTGTTGATTGACGGCCGTTCCCGGGCGGGGTGGCAAGGTGTCAATATTGCTCAAATTTCCATACACTTGGAACATGACGTGCCAGTGGCTACGCATAGACGGGCTCTTGCCGATAAATGACTTGATGATACCGAGGTAACCAGCTGTTATTAAATGAACAAAGACCGACCTCCCAACGGCCCCGGTCGGCGCTCCTGGCTTGACAGGATTAAACAGGCGCTGGCACGGGTGCCCACCGACAACGAGCAGCTGGTCGAATTGCTGCGCGCTTCCCACCAGAACAACCTGTTTGATGCCGACCTGCTGGGCATGCTCGAGGGCGTGCTGCAGGTCGACGACATGCAGGTGCGCGACGTCATGATCCCGCGGTCCCAGGTCGTGGTACTGGAGGACGATGCCAGTCCCCGGGTGTTGCTGCGTACCGTGGTCGAGTCCGGTCACTCGCGCTTCCCGGTGATCGGCGAAAGTCGGGACGAAGTGGTCGGTATCCTGCTGGCCAAGGACCTGTTGTTGCATGCCTACCAGCGGGCGGATGAGCGTTTCAACGTGCGCGAGATCCTGCGGCCCGCGATTTTTGTTCCCGAGAGCAAGCGCCTCAATATCCTGCTGAAGGAATTCCGTGCCAGTCGTAATCACATGGCGATCGTGGTGGACGAATATGGCGGCGTGGCCGGTATGGTGACCATCGAGGATGTACTGGAGCAGATCGTCGGCGAGATCGAGGACGAGCATGATGTGGAAGAGGAAGACACCATCCGCAAACACAGCGAGGTGCACTACACCATCAAGGCACTCACGCTGGTCGAGGACTTCAATGAATATTTTGGCACCAGCCTGTCCGGCGAGGAGTTCGACACGATCGGCGGACTGGTTGTCAATGAAATGGGGCACCTGCCGAAACGCGGCGAGCGCGTCGTTATTGACAACCTGCTGTTCAAGATCCTGCGGGCGGACAACCGGCGTGTCCACATGCTGCAATTGACCGTGTTGCCGAAACCTGTCGAAGTACAGGAAGCAGAAGCCAGCGCTGAACGGTGACAGCACTTGTCGACCGGTTCGGCTGGCTGATTGTACTGCTTGCCGGCATGCTTGCCGTTACGGCGTTTGCACCGTTTGGCTGGTACCCGCTGGCAGTACTCGCACTCGCCGTATTGTTTAACCAGTGGACCGGGGATGCCCCGCGCCGCGCTTTCCTTCATGGTTACCTGTTCGGGCTCGGATTCTTCGGGGCCGGTATTTCCTGGGTGTACATCAGTATTCATCACTATGGCCATGTGCCAGTCGTGCCCGCCGTGCTCGTCATGTCGGGTCTGGTGGCCTTCCTGAGCCTGTACCCGGCGGGTGTCGGCTATTGTACCCGGCACCTGCTACCCGGCAGACCGCGTTGGGCGGCCATGGCGCTGGCACTGCCCGCCGGCTGGATTCTCAGTGAATGGGTGCGTGGCTGGCTGTTTTCCGGGTTCCCGTGGCTGACGATCGGCAGCAGCCAGATCGACAGCCCGCTGTCCGGTTATGCCCCGGTGGGCGGTGTGTTCGGCACCGGCCTGGTGGTGGCCGTGAGTGCGGGACTGCTGCTGGCGATTGCCAGGGACTGCAGGCGAACCTTCAGCCTTGGCCTGCTGGTCGTGCTCTGGGGCGGTGGACTGCTGCTGGAGCGGGTCGAGTGGACGCAGCCGCGCGGTGCGGCGCTCGAGGTTGCCCTGGTACAGGGTAATATTTCCCAGGAGGACAAATGGGCGCCAGCCAACCTGGTTGCCACGCTGGAACGCTACTCTGAACTTACCTTTGCATTGCAGGATGTCGATGTCGTTGTGTGGCCGGAAACGGCGATTCCCGCCTTTTATCACCAGGTCGAGGACGACTTTATTCCCTATCTGGAGACAAAACTGCGGGCGGCCGGCATGACGCTGCTGACCGGCATCCCGTTACTGGACCGGGACAGCTGGGAATACTACAACAGCGTGATCTCGATCAACGGCGCCCGCGCGTTCTATAACAAGCAGCACCTGGTGCCGTACGGCGAGTATCTGCCACTGCGCAACGTGATTGGTCACACCCTGGACGCGCTGGCGGTCCCGAACGCGGATTTCACCAGTGGCAGGGTCGGGCAGT
Source organism: Gammaproteobacteria bacterium (assembly GCA_030599705.1). GTDB lineage: Bacteria > Pseudomonadota > Gammaproteobacteria > UBA9214 > UBA9214 > SZUA-186. The sequence goes on along the minus strand of JAUVNM010000059.1, from coordinate 3,847 downwards.
TGCTGCTGCACGCGGGCGGTTACCCGGTTGCGACCTCTATCTGCTACGAGGTGATCTTCGGCGAGCAGGTCATCCGGGACCTGCCCGAGGCAGCCATGCTGGTCAATGTCAGTAATGATGCCTGGTTCGGTGGCTCGCTGGCGCCGCACCAGCATCTGGAAATGGCGCGCATGCGTGTGCGCGAAACGGGGCGGCCGTTGCTGCGTGCCACCAATACCGGCATATCGGCAATCATCGATTACCGCGGGAACATCCTGACCCGCAGTGCACAGGACGAGGAAGTCGTGCTCACCGGGAGTGTGATGCCTCGCCAGGGGGCCACACCGTACGTGCGCGTCGGGAATGTGCCGGTGATAGTGATGTGCGTGGTGTTGCTGCTGATGGCGTGGCTTACTGATGCGCGGTCGGGTAGGACCCGCGCCCCGCGGGGAAATGAATTCCCGGCCGGGGGCCGGTCCTGCGGATGAACCATCATTCAGTCAGTAACGAATATCGTACACCCGGATTCCGCTGTGCTGCATCCGGGCTATTCTTTTTCATCAAGCTCGTCTTCGACCGTCTTGCGGTGAAACACCGTGTGCTCACAATTGGGGCAGTTCGGGATATAACCGGTGGCATGGAAGCGCATGATGGTGCCGCAGGATGCGCATACCAGGGTACCGGGCCCGGTGACCTCGCCGGTATTCCACGCCGGGCCCTCCCGGATGTCGCGCTCGAACTGCTGGATCTCCAGCCGGGTATGGTCGGCGACCTGCGCCAGCGCAGTCAGCAGCCGGTCCTCGATCAGGTCGATATCGAAGCGCAGCCAGTCGCCGAGTTGATGGCCGGTATCGGCGAGGTGCCTGCCGGCGTCCGCGAGGTCGCGCTCCAGGTAGGTGGCGATCTTCTCGGCCTCCTCCCGCGTCAGCTCGCCAAGCTCGACGGCCGTATCCCGGGCATTGTGGATGTAGCGCTGCAGGGTCGGGATAGTGGCTTCCTCCGCCTCCTCGATGGCGGTCTTTACCCGTACCATCATGTCGTCATAGGCCGCGAGCCATTTTTCGCGAGTGGAAGTTTCCTTGCTCATATCGGGCATCCTGTGTGAACCGGTATACTCCAAGTGTGGACCAATCCGGGTCCAAGGTGAAGTTCACCGTATGCTGGGGTATTCTTCCGCTCCCGATTGATCTCACTGACCGCAGCCCATGGACAGCACCTACCAGCCCGACAGGATAGAAGCCGCCGCCCGGCAATTCTGGGAATCCAGTCAGACCTTCCGGGCCAGCGAGGAGGATGGCCGGGAAAAGTATTACTGCCTGTCCATGTTCCCCTATCCGAGCGGACGCCTGCACATGGGGCATGTGCGCAATTACACCATTGGTGATGTCATCACCCGTTACCAGCGCATGCAGGGCCGCAATGTCCTGCAGCCCATGGGCTGGGACGCCTTCGGGCTGCCGGCCGAGAACGCCGCCATCCAGAACCAGGTGCCGCCGGCGCAGTGGACCTATGAAAACATCGACTACATGCGCAACCAGTTGAAGCGCCTCGGCTTTGGCTATGACTGGGAGCGTGAAATCGCGACCTGTGACCCGGAATACTATCGCTGGGAGCAGTGGTTCTTTACGCGCCTGTTCGAGCGGGGTGTGGTCTACAAGAAGACCGCGGTGGTCAACTGGGACCCGGTGGACCAGACCGTGCTGGCCAACGAGCAGGTCATCGACGGCAAGGGCTGGCGCTCCGGTGCGCCCGTGGAGCGCCGCGAGATTCCCCAGTGGTTCCTGAAGATCACCGACTACGCAGAGGAATTGCTCGACGATCTGGACAAGCTGGACGGCTGGCCGGACCAGGTCCGCACCATGCAGCGTAACTGGATCGGACGTTCCGAGGGCATCGAGATGCAGTTCGGCATCGAGGGCCGGGGCGCGAGTTTACCTATATATACCACCCGCCCGGATACCGTCATGGGCGTGACCTTTGTTGCGGTCGCACCGGAGCACCCGCTGGCCGCGGAGGCGGCGCAGTCCAGCCCGGCGCTGCGGGCATTTATCGATGCGTGTAAAAACACCCGTGTGGCCGAGGCCGACATGGCCACCATGGAAAAGCTCGGTGTAGACACCGGCCTCAAGGCGGTGCATCCGATCAGCGGCGCGGTGGTGCCGGTATGGGCGGCGAACTTCGTGCTCATGGAATACGGCCATGGCGCCGTCATGGCCGTGCCCGCGCATGATCAGCGCGATTACGAGTTTGCGCAACAGCACGACATCGAGATCCGCCAGGTGGTCCATCCGGCCGCTGATGACGGGGTCGCAGACATGCAGACGGCCGCGTTCGTCGAGAAGGGCGTGCTGCAGGACTCCGGTGAATTCAGCGGGCTGAGCTCGGAGCAGGCCTTCGATGCCATCGGCGACTGGCTCGAACAGGCCGGCAAGGGCCGGCGCCAGGTCAACTACCGGCTGCGCGACTGGGGTGTTTCGCGCCAGCGCTACTGGGGTTGCCCGATCCCGATCATTAATTGTCCGGATTGCGGTGCGGTACCGGTGCCGGAGACCGACCTGCCGGTGGTCCTGCCGTCGGATGTGACCGTCGATGCCACCGGCTCCCCGCTGAAGAAACTGGCCGCGTTTATCGAAACCAGCTGTCCGCAATGTCATGGCAAGGCGCAGCGGGAAACCGACACCTTTGATACCTTTTTTGAATCGTCCTGGTATTTCGCTCGTTATTGTTGTGCCGACCAGCACGGCGCGATGCTGGATGAGCGGGCCAATTACTGGATGCCGGTGGACCAGTACATCGGCGGCATCGAGCATGCGGTCCTGCACCTGTTATATGCACGCTTCTTTACCAAGCTGATGCGCGATGCCGGGCTGCTTGCCAGTGACGAGCCGTTTACCTGCCTGCTGACCCAGGGCATGGTTTTGAAAGACGGCTCCAAGATGTCCAAGTCGAAGGGCAACACGGTCGACCCGCAGGGCCTGATCGATCGCTATGGCGCGGACACCGTGCGCCTGTTTACCATGTTCGCCGCGCCGCCCGAGCAGTCGCTCGAGTGGTCGGATACGGGCGTGGAAGGCGCCTACCGCTTCCTCAAGCGTCTCTGGAAGCAGGTGGCCGAACACCTTGCCGCGGGTGACGCGCCGGCGCTGGATATTGCCGTTCTGGAGGATGCACAGAAAGCGCTGCGCCGCAGCGTGCATACGACGATTGCCAAGGTCGGCGATGACATCGGTCGCCGGTTTACGTTCAATACCGCGATCGCCGCCAACATGGAACTCCTGAACGAGCTGAACCGGTTCACGGACAGCTCCGAACAGGGGCGCGCCGTCATGCAGGAAGCACTGGAGGCCGTGGTGTTGATGCTGGCGCCGATCATTCCGCATATCAGCCATACCCTGTGGCAGGAGCTCGGCCACAGTGAGGCCGTGGTGGACTGCGCCTGGCCGGAATGTGACCAGGGCGCCCTGGTTCGGGGCAGCGTTGCCCTGGTCATCCAGGTGAACGGCAAGGTGCGTGGCCGGATCGATGTGCCCGCCGATGCCGCAAAGGCGGACCTGGAGGAGCTGGTATTGAATGAACCCAATGTGAAGAAACATATCCAGGACCGGCCGGTGAAGAAGTTTATCGTGGTGCCGGGCAAGCTGGTGAACGTGGTTGCCTGAGATGGGGAAACAACATCTTTCCGTGTCGGTTCTTCGGTTTCTGGTGCTGGGTTCCACCGTGTTGATGCTCAATGCCTGCGGGTTCCACCTGCGCGGGGATGCCGATCTGCCGGATGCCATGGCCGTCACCTATATCCAGGGCAAGAAACCGTTCGATACCCTGAATGATGATTTCCGGGATGCCCTTGAAGGCCGAGGTGTACGCGTCA